>JABHLN010000140.1 GCA_018693105.1 Desulfobacterales bacterium
CGCAGATATTGGACTTTTTACGAAGCCATCAAGATAGAATGGAGATAATATGCAAAACTTTGATTCAATTGTAATCGGAGCAGGAAACGGTGGCCTTGTCGGTGCCCTTAACCTTGCAAAATCGGGGAAAAAAGTATTGCTGCTTGAAAAGCATAATATTCCCGGTGGATGCGGTACTACATTTATACGGGGAAGATATGAATTTGATGTAGGGCTTCACACGCTCTGGGGAATCGGAACAGACGAAAAAAAAGGACATGTCAGAAAAATTTTTGAAGAGCTGGATGTATACGATAAAATTGAATTTATTCGTCAGGATGAACTGTATACCATAAATATATTGGACAAACTGGAGTTACCGATACCGTTTTATAAAGACAAATTCCTTGCCACCCTGCAGTCATTCAGCCCTGAAGAAAAAGATAATATAATAAAATTCCAGGAATTAAACGAGGCAATTGCCCAGGAGTTCTATCGTCTGTACGATGAACTGGGAGGAGAAATAAATTCCGAGAATTTTCCCCTTATATTTGAAATTGGAACAAGGCCTGCAATGGAAGTAATGGATGAATACATTAAAAATCCAATTGTTAAAATGATTTATTCAGTATACTTAGGTACCCTTGGTATTCCACCAAAAATCCTCCCCTACCTTTTGTTCGGTTTTTCATATGAAATGAATACCGGGCACCACGTAAAAGGTGGTGCGCAGTCAATTTCAAATGCATTAGTTGAAGAGTTTGAAAGATGCGGCGGAACAGTAATTTATAACGCTGAAGTTTCCAGAGTAGAGGTTGAAGAAAACCATGTAACCGGGGCAAGCCTATCAGACGGTCGCAGTTTTAAAGCGGAATCTATTTTATGTAATGCAAATAAAATGCGAACATACATCGATTTAATCGATGAAGATAAAGTTCCTGAAGAGGTTTTTTCTGACCTGAAAGTGTCAAAACCCGGAATAACCACTTTCGGTATATATCTCGGGCTTAATTGTTCTGCTGAAGAAGCGGGGCTCAAGCATGAAATTTCATTTGCTATTGATAGGGGTGGTACTAAAGATCCATATGGGGCAAAGAATTATGATGCTGATAATATAAACCTTGCTTTTGTAGACTGTCATAATATTGATAACCCGGAATACAGTGAAGAAGGTACCTGTGTATTAACAGTGCTGGTTGGACAAAATTTTGATTCGTGGGTTGAGATGCCGCCTGAGAGCTATCATGAAAATAAATTCAGACTGACAGGAAAAACGCTTGAAATGATCGACAAATTTTATCCGAATGTGCGTGAGCACATTGAAGAGATGGAAATTTCAACACCATTAACGCATATGAGATATCTGGGCACACCGGGGGGAGAAATCTATGCTGGAGAATCTTTTCTCAAAGACTATATAGTGAACAGGTTTAATGTCAAATCACCTATAAAAGGTTTATATTTCTGTGGCGCCTCAATAATTCTTGGTGGTTTCAACACGACCTACATGTCCGGTAAAGCTGTATCATCACTGATGTTAAAAGAAATGGAAGAGGAAAAATCAAGTGCATACAATTTTGATGATCTGAAAGGGATAGACTCAATACGTGAAGAGATCAGGGTGTCGAAAAGACTTAATGAAGACCACAGGTCAGCAAGGGGTACCATTAAACGTGTAGTCAATCTTTATCATCCTAAAAAGATTGAAATGAAAGTATCATCAGTTTTTTCAGAATCGCCGGGGAGCAAGACCGTTAGATTGACCCCAAAAGGCGGATACATTCCGCCGTTTATGGCAGGCCAGTATATTAATGTGGCAGTTAATTTAGAAGGTATTATAACAAGCAGGGCTTATACTATATCTTCTTCCCCAAACCAGCGGGCGTATTACGAAATTACAGTCCGTGAAAAAAAAGATGGATTTGTATCCGATTATCTCCTCAATGAATTAAAGGTTGGTGACTCTTTAGAAACATCTGCTCCCGCAGGTCATTTTATTTACAATCCTTTAATTCACGGAAACAATCTTGTTTTTATTGCCGGTGGAAGCGGTATTACGCCGTTTATGAGCATGGTAAGAAATTTTTATGAAAAAAATAATGAGGAAGTAAAAATCGAACTGATTTACGGCTGTGCGCAATCTCATGACATCATTTTCAAAAAAGAACTTGAGGAGTTGCAGGAGAAATTTGAAGGATTCAATATGCACCTTGTAATTTCCGAACCGGCTGAAGACTACGAAGGGCACACCGGGTTTATCACTTCCGATTTAATTACCAGGATCGCCGGAACTATTGATGATAAGAGATTTTTTCTTTGCGGTCCTGAGGAAATGTATCAATTTGTAGTTCCGGAACTTGTAAAACTCGGAGTAGATAAAAATATGATCAGGAGAGAAGTGCAGACACCGCCTGCTGATCCGACAAAGCTTCCCAACTGGCCTAAGGAAGTAACTGCAGACACTCAGGTTCAAATAAAGGTTTCAGGTGGATCTGTAATCAAGGTCAGCGCCACAGAGCCGATTCTTAACAGTCTTGAAAAGCACAGCATAATTGTACCTTCCGAATGTAGAGCCGGTGAGTGCAGTCTGTGCAGAACGAAACTGATATCCGGAAATGTATATTATCCTGACACTGTTCACTTAAGAAAAGCAGATAGGGCATACAATTATATTCATCCCTGCGCCTCTTATCCGGTTAGTGATGTAGAGATAAAACTGCAGGTTTAAATTATGATGGCGTCGTAAAAAGTCTCCATCTACTGCGTTATAGCGGTTGATCAGAAGTTCGACATACTACATGTATGCCTTCACCCCTGATCAACCGCTATGCCTTGTATATGAAGATTTCTACTTAGCCATCGGTTATAGCTTCTAAAAAAATATTTTAAGACAGTAAAAACATATTACAAAGGAGAAAAGAAATGGGCCATGATTTGAATTTACGCCTTGGTGAAAGGTTGAACGACGGAAGTCTCAAGATGCCGTTGACTGAGAAGTATTTAGCTCTTCTCGATGAATATTACGATGATGAACATGCCCTGGTTGCAGCGGATTTCCCCCATGGAAAGAATACGGCAGCACAGTTGTCGGAAAAGCTTAACCGTGATGAGAAAGAGCTGGTGGAAATACTGGAGGACATGGCACATAACGGACTTCTTTTCACGGAAAAGAACGAAAACGGAGAATACCTTTATGCACTGCAGCCTTTTTTCCCGGGAGTTGTTGAACTTATTCTTATGAGAGGCGGGGAGACCCCCAGGGACATTAAAAGATCCAAAATGATGAGAGATTTCAGTGGCGACCTGTTTGATATGATGAAGATTCTTCAGGATAACGCGGAACTGTCAAAAGAGCTCCCGATGCCTAGTGCGGTTAGAACCATTACTGTAGAGGAGGTGTTACCGGAAGATAGCTCAGAAATATATTCGTATGAAAGGCTGACGGAACTTATTAATATGCATGACTCGTTCAGCGCATCGATCTGTTATTGCCGTCATAACGCTGTCCTTGAAGGAAGCCCCTGCAGTACAGAGGGAATACCGAAGTATTCATGTATCGCACTCGGCAAGGGGGCAGATTTCATCGTTGACAGGAAATTCGGGAAAAGAATTTCAAAAGAGGAATGTCTTGAGATAATGAAAGACGTTGAAAAGGCCGGACTTGTTCATAATGTAAACAACTCTATCGGAGATACCGGGTTCGTGTGTAACTGCTGCAGCTGCTGTTGCGGACTGATAGAAACTATAAAAACCATTGATGGCAAGGGGATGCTGGCATACTCCAACTTTGAAGTTGCCGTTGATGAAGAAAGTTGTACCGGTTGTGGTGAATGCGTAGAACGATGCCCTCTTGACGCGATGAGCATTGAGGAAGATGTTGTGTCAATTAACAGGAATCACTGTGTGGGTTGCGGTAACTGCAATAGCGTATGTCCTGAAGAAGCGCTTTCAATGGTTCGGCGATCACATCATAACGAACCTCCTAAGCTTAGCAAGGAGGAATCGGGATTCACCGGAATGTAATTAGAAGCTATATCAAAATAAATCTAAGTGCCCCTGGCGGTGTTACAAAGCGGCTCAAAATGCTCACATACTACCGCGGCTCTGCTTTTTCGCCTCTTTGTGCCTTGCCAGGAACCCCAATCTTTTTTTTGAGATGGCTTATAGTTTAGCCATACGTTATACTTTTTACGAAAGTATAATGGATCATGACTTGCAACTCATTTACTTAACTAGTGCCCATCCGGAAATGGTCTTTTTGCCCAATATCTTCGTTATGCTCAAAAAATAATCCTCGGAATATCAAACAT
>JABHLN010000141.1 GCA_018693105.1 Desulfobacterales bacterium
GAATGAGGCGTACTTATCGTACGCCGCAGTGACGAGGGATGCAGCGCAACGCAGATATTGGACTTTTTACGAAGCCACCAATATTAAGCTAACTTTGCTCCGGCATTAGGCCCGGGAGCTACACTAAATATTTCCTTGATATTAAGTATAATAGCACCCTTTGATTTCAAGGGTCTATTGATCATTTTCGCAATACCCTCAATCCATTTTGCAGTTTCCTCAAATCTTTCACCTGAAGTCTCTATTGTAACTATACCTTTTAGCTGATATCCCTCGGAATTATCTCCCCAGAAAGTGACCGCCGCCTGATCGTTGTCCTTTAAATTCTGCAATGTTTTGTTAAAATATTGGTCAGATATTAGAATTGTCTCATCATCAAGTATCTTTTTTGCTCCCACAGGAACAGCATTAGGAACACCGTCTTTTGTGGCAGTTGCAAGTATTACAGCTTGTTGTTCATTAAACAGCTCTTTAATTCTATCAGTCATTTTAGCCATGGAATTCTCCTTTCTTGAACAATAAATTTAAACATATTAACTCTATCAATTTATATGGTAATAACTAACATAGAAGCATCATTTGTCTGATCTACGCTATCAGTTTCATTTGACGGTTGCATACAAAATTCATTAACACAAGAAAAATTCAAGCCGAAACCTACAGGTATGGATAAGTATGGCGGCACATAATTATCACGAAATATGCTTTTTAAGAAACCCTTTAAGCCTGGCTTCGAAGTCAACCTCCCAGCCGCCTTCATAAACTATAGTTGAAGCGATTTCACTTGCAAGAATAGCGTATTTGATTTTCGGGGGCAAATCCTTTACCCGTGCTCTGTATTTGGGCTTTGCACTTACAAATTCAGGAAGGTGTTTCAAAATCACTTTCCGGTAAAGAGGCAAGTCAGCCAATAGGGGTTGTTCCTGGAAAAACTCAAACAGTCTTGCATATTGGTCATTGATTTCTTTACTGATGGAGCTGCTGATTTCAGTATAAAAAACCTCTCCATTTTTTTCCAGGTGCCTTTTGAAAATAAGATTTGCCTCCTGTTCCGCTCTCTTTTCTAAGATCTTGAGCACATCTTCAACATAAGCATTTTTATTTTTCAGGAATTCTTTTTCCGTCATAAGAAGGTTGGCGATGATTTCGTATGAAGAAGATATCACGCCGCACTTATTGGCAGAGGCATCACGAAGAAGAACAACTCCCCGCTTCTGTATTTCTTCCCTTGCCTCGGGTGTGAGGAAGGAATTTGCACCTTCAGAAATAACTCTCGCCGAAGGGTTTTCATCAGAATCAAAAAGTTTATTACTATTACCCATGTCAATTGTTTCCGGCCTGCCGCCACAAGGTAGGAAAAGATCTACGGGTACTTCAAATATAAGATTATCAAATTCCCGGTGAAATTCATCAGTAGTGATCCATTGCTCCTCCACAGCGGTATCGGTACGGATAATTTTTCTATACAACTCCCTAAGACCGTCCTGCCTTGGTTTTCTTCGAAAAAGGATAAACCCTCCGGTATGTAAGGCCTCCGGAGAAAATTGTACAATATCACCTTTAAGAATCAATTTGCCCAGTTCATTAAGATCCGCTCCTTGCGGGTCATACAATGCACCTGCACCTGCTACGATACTTTTGATCTGAACCCGGGGACAACGCTCGGCAAGAAGTTTCATGGCGTTTCCCGCCACATCACCATTGGGACCACCTGTAATCTTAACAGAGAAAGAATCCCGGTAGATGTCTATACCGATTTCCCGCATGGCAATTTCAGCAAATTTGACGACACCTCTGGAAGTGACACCATATTCTTTGTGATTAATACCCACATGCTTACTGGACATGATTCCAATCCCCAGCAGATATCCTCTTTTTACCGAAAGGTTGGCAATCATCTCTATCATGGCATCATGCATATTTTCATCAGGTCCCAGTTCGATCGGTTCATCCTCGGCATAATAGTCGACGACACGCGGGTTTTTGGCTATGCCGCCCTCGGTTGTGAAGATGTCCAGGAATGCATTGATAAAACTGTACTGAAGCTTGTAGAGACCCTGGGTGATAGAATCCTTTGAATCAACTCCTTCAGCATCCAGAACCACAGTCAACTTTGAGCCACCTTCATAAATATCCTTATTTTTGAGATGCTGTGTATGGGCTAGCACATAGACTTCCCGAAAAAGTGTATTGGTATTTGTAGTAAACTCATCATGTGTCGTACATATGATGGTTCGCCAACCTCCTCTTGCAATGTCTGAAAAGCCGATATGGTAACCCATCCCGTGCCTTCCAAAAAAGAACGTGACACGAAACGGTCTGTCCGTCGGCAGGTCGGATGTAAAATCTGGCCCGAGTTCCGATAAATATGCAGGGTCCAGCCGAAACACCAGGGCATGTTTTTCAGGAACAAAAAAATTGGTTTTTAGAATATGCCGTACAAATATAATACAGGTATAGAATATTGTTTTTCTGATTTCATCCAGATATCTGTGGCCAGTATTATAGGATTCCACAGCCTGCTCGGCTTTTTCCAGTATACTTTCATAAGCCTTCAGCCCGGTTTCTTTGTCAGGATCAAACTTGGCCTTAAAAAGGTTTAAGAGTTTATGAGTCATTTCCGGATCAGAAATGAAGGCGCCTTTAACCGCCTCAAGATCAAAACGGTCAGGCTGATTATGGGCAAGACTGGTATGGCAAAATGCAACTAACGCATTAGTCAGAGAGGCTTCTTCTCCTGTCATAATACGTTCTGCAACAAATTTCGTATAGGTGCTTCTGGAGGTGGACAATATCTGAGTGTTGTATAATTCTGACTGCAGTTCCCGGAAGAAATCAGAATCCTTTTCGATTGATCCGCCATCATAAAGTGTAACATAAAATGTTCCAAGAAAATAACCGTTAATTCCAGTGTTTATGTTAAGGCTGTAAGATCTCTGAACACCAATACCCAACCTCTGAAACACTTCGCTCACCTGGGTCATGAACCCGGTCTCTTCCGGATTTCCCACTGAAAAAAGGATTCGAAACTCAATGCGTCCGGCCATATCTCTGGTTTTTTCCACATCCATGAAGAGCCCGTCATTACTCCTTCCCTGCTGATAGAGCCACAAGACTCTGGCAATCCTTTCGGGTGGCGAGATCCTCACATAAGAGGCATTGTTAAGAAACAAGAGACCAAGGTCTTTATCGAACCAACGGAAGTCGAACTCGGGATACATTTGACGCACGGCTGCGGATACGGCTCTTTTTGTCCCCTGAGGAATCTTTGGAATATCCGCAGTATCGATTTCTTCGTTGGTTTTACGATTGAATTCATATCTATGTATTTCAAGGCTTTTGTCTGCCCCTGGAATGGGGTCATGGGAATGGGTCAATTCAGCATAGGAGATTTCTCTTTCTTTAAGTGTCTTAAGTGTCTCGTATAGCGAACCATGAGTGTTGAGCCTGGCAACAACAAGCTTCTTTTCCTGGTCTAAAAGGGTGATTTGACGTTGAGAAGAAACATTTTGAAGATTCATCGCCAGACTAACTATGGTATCAAACTCATCCTTCATAGTGACAAAGAAGAACGGGTGCAATTGGGCATAAAGCCAGTCCAGATTGTCCTTTGTTTTCCGGGATTGATCCGAAATTGCCTTTTGAAGACTTCTGTATAGAGCGGTATTGTGTTTCATTTTCCCCTCCTGCAAATACTTTTTGCACAGTTTTTTATCTTCCATTTTGTCCAAATATGGTCTCACATTAATATTTGCGCTATATTCCTATACTTTATGTGATCACAAAATTCTTTCATTATATTTTTGCTCAATTGAGGTATTACGTTGATGGTCAAAGATATGTGGAGGTTTGCAGATTTTAAATCATAAAAAAACATGATTGTTTTCATTTTTTCCGATTGGAAAATTAATAATGCCAAATAACCGAAAGTCATAAGGGTCAATATTGTAGTTTAAGGTTTGATGGCTTCGTAAAAAGTCCAATACCTGCGTTGCGCTGCATCCCTCGTCACTGCTACGTAAGATAAGCACGCCTCATTCCTCGG
>JABHLN010000142.1 GCA_018693105.1 Desulfobacterales bacterium
AAACGCACTACCCATGGTGGTGGCGTGCGGTCTCCCCTGATAATAAGCTGGCCCGGGAAAATCAAAGATAAAAACAGTATCCGAAATCAGTTTCACCATGTAACAGATATAATGCCTACGATTCTTGAAATTGCCGGTATTAAGGCCCCGGATAAATATAAAGGACGGGATGTAAAGCCTATTGCCGGCAAAAGCATGCTGTACAGCTTTAATAACAAAAAAGCTAAAAGTAAAAGAACAGAACAATATTATGAAATAGAAGGTCACAGGGCATATGTTGATGGAGACTGGAAGATAGTTACTTACAGAGGCAACAAAAAGTATGATGAAATACCATGGGAACTGTACAATCTTAAAAAAGATTTTTCTGAAACAAACAATCTTTCTGAAAAATACCCTGAAAAAGTAAAAAAACTTGAGAAAAAGTGGTGGAAGGCTGCAAAAGAAAATAATGTCCTTCCCATTGACGACCGCCCCTTGTATATTAAAGCGTTTCCCAGAAACCCTTCTGTTATTTCAAAAATGAAATATTTTACCTACTACCCGGGAATGAGTACCATAGAAAGATCAAAGACGCCTCCTTTCAGAAACCGTTCTTATTCCATCAGTGCAAAAATCAATCGTAAATCTTCAAACGAAGAAGGGGTTCTTGCTGCCCAGGGTGATATGAATTCGGGGTATACCTTCTATATTAAAGATAATCTCCTTGTTTATGAACATAATGTTGCAGGTGAGGGCCTCATAACAAAAATTGTTTCAGACTCGAAGGTCCCAATAGGAGATGTTGATATACGATTTGATTTTACCAAAACAAAACCTTTCCAGGGAAAGGGAGAATTGTTTATAAACGGCAAAAAATCTGGTGAAGCTGATTTTGCCATTACAATAAGATTCCCGCCATGGGAAGGTTTGGATATAGGGTGTGATCTGCGTTCTCCTGTATCAAAAGCATACAAGTCTCCGTTTGCTTTCAGCGGAAAACTGGAAAATATTATCTATAATATTAAGTAAATAGCACTCGGATATTAAGTGAGTAACACTCGCTACTTTGTAAAATTTTTCTCCGAATTGGGGGAGTTTTAAAAAAAAACTTGACAATTAGTCATTTGACTGATTATTGGTACTGGTCTTATGGCTGTTTAAGTGCCATATTACTTTCAGTGTACTATAGACAAAGCACATGTACGGGGTTATCAATTGACCGCATAACAGCCCCCGTATAAACATAAAAGACTTTTGAATAATAGGCTTTTTTATAATGTTTCTCTTAATCTTAAAAAGAACATATAAATGCTTTGAAAACAATATATTGAACCTCTTCTGTTTAAGTTACTCTACTACTCTTATTTTTCATCTGAACCTTGCACCTGAGATAAAAATTTAAAAGCATTTTCTCTGTTAGCAATAAAGTTAAGTTATTAAATTACAAATCTCATTAGAACCCATCTCAAAAAAAGATTGGGGTTGATGGCACAAGGCATCTGTCGATGAGAAAGCGCAGTCACGCCCAGGCGTGATGAGCATTTTGAATCGGCATATAATACAGCCATAGTACCTGTTTTTTTGAGATAAGGTCTAACTGATTTTTTTACAGAAATGATGTGTTTTCTTCAACCATTGCCCGCAAATAAGTAGGACTATTTATAGGATATATTTACTCCTGAGCGGGTATTCTCCTATTCAATACATTGAAGAAACATTCATTTCAGAATAATAACAGGTAATAATTAACTAAGGGAGGTGATGAGTTAAATATAAAATAGTATATTAGATGCAATTTTTATTTAAATCTTTTTTTAGGAGGATAAAATGACTATGAGGAAATTTATAACAGCCTTTATAATGGCTTTTTTTCTAATCGGTTCATTATACCAGCCGGTAATTGCCGGTATGCATCTGCCTGCAGGTGATAACCCTGATGATCCTGCCGGTTATCCAAGGTTTGATCCCCAGTGGAAAGAAAAACAGGATGCCATGTTCGAAAAGCACGGCTTAAAGGACGGGGATGTTTACGATTCAACCAATTGTGAGAAAATCAAAGACCTTCTTCCTCCACCTGTTTATAACTGGGTAAAAAAAGGAGAATGGACAATTCCAATAAAGGCCCAGAAATACGATTTTGGTACCGGCTGGGCAAAAATGCAGAAATACTCCGACCTTAACCGGGGTAAATACGATATCGGCCCTAATCAGAATCTGATAGAAAAGGCCTCCGGTTCATACCCCAAGGACATGACCGGTTTAATGTTTCCTGTAGATGATATCGATTTTTCCGACCCCCAGGGTGCTGCCATCAGGCTTATGCATAACTCGTTCACATATACAAGAGGAGCCGGAGGACTTGTCCGGGATCTCTTACAGGAGTGGGTCGGTCTGAAAGGAGCCGAGAGAAATATACACGGCACACTTACAATACTTTCATACCTGGATTCAAACAATCACATACCAAATCCAAATGAATTCAAATCAGCTACGCTGCTGGTTTTTGATGAGCCACACGACATCAAGGGTACCGCAGCGTTGACCTGGAGATATCTTGACGGTTCCGCTGACAAAGGCTTCACCTATATTCCTGTCATCAGGAGGGTAAAAAGGTCAAATGCTGCAAGCAGATCCACCTCATCCATGGGTACCGACTTCTGCCGTGATGACCAGAACTGCTATTGGGGAACTGTTGAAGTCATGGATTGGAAACTGATTAAAGAACTCGATTATCTTGTACCGACCCAGGTGGGTAACCTTGATAAGATACAGAACAATACTCAGCTGCCTGACGGCTCATGGGATGCTGATAAAAATGTTGATCCTCTTGTAGTGGGATATCAGAATCCGGACTGGAAAGGCGCTCCATGGGCTTTGCAGAATGTTGCCTGGACCCCGAAAGCTGGATGGTTAATAGAAATGTTTCCAAAAGATGACTATTATACTTACGGAAGGCAGGAGTTATACATACCAAAGAGACAGGGTACTCCGACCTTCAAGATTGTATACAACAGGGCCGGCGAATACTGGAAAACAATTACGGCTATTTATAACTGCTATACCAGGGGTACAAGTATCGGTTCTTCAACAGACAGCTATTTAGCCGTTGATGATCAGACTCATCATGGCACAGTAGCTGTTTCATCAGGAAAATATAAAACATACACATTCAGAGGTCTGTCAAGAGTGCCATGGATTGAACCGGGTATGTTTACACCTAATTACTTGACCCGAATGTCCAGATAATATTACAGGACTGTATTTTTGATCTTGTATATCATTGATGATATTTTGAGATAATATTTTGAGATAATATATTAAAACTAAAATTGATGAAAACAAAGATCATTAAATCCTAATTACAAAAAAATACAGGAGGAAAAATGCAAGTATTTAAAAGATTTATTCTCATCTGGATAATCGCCCTGATGGCTTTTATGCCCACAGCGGCAATGGCTCTCAAGACTAGTGTTACCGGCCAGGTTGAGACAAAGGTTATTGTAAGAGACACGGACGGATTCCAATATGGTTTTTTCAGTGATTATTCTGAAGTTATCATGGCCAGAACCGCACTTAAGATTGATGTAACCTTAACGCCAGAATATATGGGGAAAAGGCCCGCCTTTAGATTAGATAAGGTAAATATGATATACAAAGGGGCTTATGATGCAATATTCGATCTGACCGACCGTTATGACGGTGTCCCTGAAAATGTTGATTCCAGTGCGGGTGAATTTGGAAGAGACGACCTCAGGTTTGAAAACGACATGAAAGAGATTTATGCCGACTTCGTATATCAGCGGCCAAACACCTCCACTACCCTGCGGTTAGGAAGACAGATAGTTCAATGGGGAGAGGATACCGGGCATGCTATTTCAAATGTAATTGTCCCGACGGATCTAAGATATGCCCCCGTCGGTTCTAACCCCGAAGAG
>JABHLN010000143.1 GCA_018693105.1 Desulfobacterales bacterium
TGTTTAAGGATTTCATTAGCTCCGGCACCTATCTCTATAAGCTTTGAATCACGAAAATGTCTTTCAACAGGATAATCCCTCATATATCCATCACCTCCGTGGCACTGGATAGCATCAAGGGTTATCTTTGTAAGATTATCAGTTGCGTATATTTTTGCAACATTTGCTCCTATTGCAACATCTTCATTTTGATCCAGTTGGCGAGCCGCATAATATGTCATCAGGCTCATAAGACTTGTACCTGTTACCATATCGCTTCCCATGTTCTGTACACCGGGAATTTCGGCCAGGGTCTGCCTGAAAGCTACTCGTCTTGTCACATATTCAGCAGTTGCATCAAGAGAAGACCTTGCAACACCGATAGCACCTGCTGCAACCCCAAGTCTTTCAATGTTTAAGGCATCGGTTAGTATGTTCCAGCCGTCACCCTCTGAAAGAATGATGTTCTCTTTTGGTACCCGAACATTTTCAAAGTTTAACGCTGCATGACGGGACCCGAAACGCCCCATAGGGTCATGAATAACTTCAACTGAAAACCCAGGCGTTCCCTTTTCTACAAGAATAGCACTCAAATGCCTGTGGCTTTTTCGGTCTTCAGGAGAACTACTTGTCTGGCAGTATACACAATATAGATCTCCAACACCGCCAACAGTAATAAATCTTTTCTTACCGTTAATGACATATTCATCACCATCGAGTTCTGCTGTAGTTTGTATATTTGCAGCATCTGACCCCATAAAAGGTTCTGTAATTGCTATACAGGCAAAATGTTCACCGGTTGCAAGGCCGGGAAGCCATTTTTTCTTTTGTTTTTCAGTACCGAACCTTACTATTGGAGAGTATCCGTAGACAGTTGTTTCATAAAAATCAACTGCAATGGCAGCTCCTCTTGCAATTTCCTCAAGAACAATACACATACCTGTTATACCGTATTCATTTCCCATCCCTCCATATTCTTTGGGAATCAGTACCCCAAACCACCCCTTTTTACCCATCTCAGTCATATATTCCCATGGGAATCTTTTTGTTTTTTCTATGTCTTCGATAGTGGAAGCTATAAAGGTATCTGAAAATTCAGCAACTTCATCAGCAAGTTTTTTTTGTGCGTCATTCCACCAAAAATATTTTTCTACTGCATACATTTTTTTATCCTTTCCTCATTATTTGTTTATGATAGTAATACTCCACCATCAACAGCAATTATCTGTCCGGTCATATAATCTGATGCTTTGGAAGAAAGAAGCAGTGCGGCTCCTTTTAAGTCTTCCTTTTCACCCAATCTTTTCATAAGTATTGTATTCATCATTTCTTTATTTCTGTATTCAATAACATTTTTTGACATCTCTGTAGAAAAATAGCCGGGTGCAATTGCATTCACATTGATGTTGTATTTACACCATTTTCTGGCCAGGTCTTTAGTAAAAAATACAAGTGCTGCTTTGCTTGAACTATATGATAGAGCATCTGCAAGTTCAGGGGCAATGGTTGTCATTCCCGCAACAGATGCAATATTTATAATTTTCCCCCCACCCTGCTTTATCATTTGTCTTCCTACTTCACGGCAGCAAAGAAAAGGACCTGTGGAATTTACTGCAAAAGATTTGTTCCATTGTTCAAGAGTCATATCTTCAAGCGGGCCCCCTGTTGCGTATCCGGCATTATTTATCAGGATATCAATTTTACCGAATTCTAAAATAGTTGATTCAACCATTTCAACAACATCATCAGGGTCCGATACATCGCATTTATAAGCTTTAGATTTTACGCCAATTTTAGAAATATTATCTGCCGCAACTTTACATTCATCAATATTTCTTGAACATAATATTATATCAGCGCCGGCCTCTGCCAACCCTTCCGCCATAATATAACCGAGACCTTTTGAACCACCTGTTATCAATGCAACCTTTCCGTTTAAATTAAAAAGTTCCTGTACTTTCATTATAAAAATTCCTTTGTGAAATTAATCATTCGGAAAAACCTTTTTGATTAAAGCCTCGGAAGCATGGGCAATTGCCTGAATACCAAGCCCTTTGGCTTCCCTGATGGTATCGCTTACTATATAAAGGTTTTTTACCTCTGGAGGTGTCATTGTTGGTCTATGCATGCCTGTCATTGCCGGTGACTCGGTTAAACCGAAAATACCTGCGGTTCGAACCTGCCATTTTGCTGCATCTTTGAGACCGGGAATTTGTTCTATCCCGTCTTTTTCAAGACCATCGAGGATTTTTCTAACTTCTCTTCTGTTTTTTGCCCACTGCAATTCAGTCAAATCAGGCAGATCATCATAATTCCCCTGTATAACAAGGTTTACCTGTATTTCTCCTGCTTTATCGCCATAACTCTGATGTTGATAAAAAACACCAAAACAACCACTTCTCTTAAGTTTTGGTGTCCATCTGAACATGTCCATGGGCCATAACGGTTTGTCCACGGCATAAGCTATTGTCCATACGTGGGTAACCTTCTTTTTAAGCCTATCAATCCAGTCTCTGTACCATGCAGGGAATTCATCTTCTGAGATAACTTTGAAAAAATCCCATATGGGAAGTGTTGAAATTACCTTTTTTGCTTCTATAATTTCAGTATCTAAAACATGTGAAGGAAAAACTTTTTCACCGGTTTCTATTTCAACACCCCGAACAACACCGCCTTTTACAACAATATCATTTACCGGTGTATTCAAACGTATTTCACCTCCATGTTCTTCAAAAAAACTTTGTAATTGTCCTGAGACACTTCTAAGTCCACCGGATATTGTGCCGCCTATTTGATTTAATCTATATCCCTTTAGAAGATGCTCCCGGTAAAAGTGAGCAAATTCTCCCATTGAAAGATCTTCAATCTTGTTTCCTACATCTGCAATCTGTCCCATATATGTAAAAAGATGTTCCCAGCTTATGTCATCACTCTTTTCCTTAGCCCAGTCCTTCACGGAAACATCATAGAGCGGTAGTAGTTCATCCTCCGGCATTGAAGCAAACCACTCAAAAATACCTTTTGCTTCACTCATTGGAAAATAATCCTTCATGGGAACCCATTTCCCATCAACCCATGCCTCCCCTGAATTATACTTCAGTAGTTCAGGATACTTAAGACCAAGGTCTTTAAAAACATTTTCCATGTGACCTGACTCACTGGGCATATGTGCGCCATCATCAAGGACATGATTTTTATAATTTATGCTTTGATACCTACCCCCTACAACAGGTGCCTTTTCAAGTATAAGAACCTTCTCACCCTTTTTTGCTAATAATGAACTTATACAAAGCCCTGACACGCCTGCACCTATAATAATTGAATCATAAACTTTCATAAGTACTCTCCCTTAATTAACTGTAGATATGATTAATGTTTTTATATACGGAATAATTGTAAAAATTATAACCGATGGCTATGAAAAATCTTTATATACAAGAAATAGTTATTGATCAGGAGTGAAGTCAAACATGAGTATGTTGTGCTTCTGATCAACCGCTATAATGCAGTAGCTGGAGAATTTTTACGACGCCATCAAAATTAATATTATATTTATTAATCAGATATCAAAATTTTACATTTAAAAATAAAACGAAGATTAAGCCTGACCGAATGATATACTGACCGACTGGTTGATATATTAAATCTTCTAAACAAAGTTATCAAGAAAAATTTTTTATATATAATAACCATTATTTACAGTATCTTAAAGATATTAATAAATTAGTTGACAATATTAAGCTGAATGTTAACATAATAATTATTATGATGATCTGTACAAATTTTTACAAATGATTAAATAAAAACTATCCTGTAAAAACAATTCGTAATATATATATAATAAGGAGTGTAAAGTGAAAATTAAATTAAAAAATGAACAT
>JABHLN010000144.1 GCA_018693105.1 Desulfobacterales bacterium
TATCAGTCAAAGGGTCAAACAGAATGTCAATAATATTGTAGTAAGGATCTTCACCCGAAAGACAGCTTCCTATCTGAGCACGGTAAAAAGTATCCAGCCATCTGTCAATATAGGCTAAAGATGCATCAATGGCTGTTTTATCACCTCCCCTTATCATACATACCGGTATTGCGCCGGCAGCTATGACAAGCTCTTCAGGAAAATATCCGCCGGGAGCATAACCAATAATTTTTTGTCCCTGTTCTTTAGCCTGTTTCAACTCTTTTAATCTGAACCTTAATTGAGATTCGATTTTGCTTATTGTTTCCACAAATGCCCTCCTTAAGAAAAGTACATTATCTTAAATAGTGCCTAAACTACCCTTTATTATTTTCCCAGTTTCGGCATTGGTGCCTAACTTTTAATTCTCAAAATACCCAATGTAAACATGTGTTTAAAAATTTAGGTCCCGCCTTGAATTTGAAAAAATATTGAGTTTTCGTTCCGGTACTAAATATATTTTGTCATTTTTTCATATAGTAGATGCACACAATAATAAATTTAAAGTATTTGAGTAAGTTTCTCATGTCAAGGTTTATACTTAACTATCGATCTTATTTTTGTTGAGACCTATGTATAGGGCTATTTTTGTCAAGTATCGATAACATTTAACTGAGTATATGCTTTAGGTTAACATAACACCATTAAAAGGCTTTAATTTTTTTCTTGACATGAGTTATAGAATAATAATAAAAAAACTGACTGAGCGCTCAGTTGGTTTTTTGAGGGTAAACTATTTTGGGGTAAACATGTCACGAAAAGAAGACATATTAAATGCAGCTACTATTCTTTTTTCTCAAAAAGGATTCAGCGATACTTCGTCCACTGAACTTGCAAGGGTTACCGGTGTTGCAGAAGGTACTGTTTTTTATCATTATAAAAACAAGGAAGAACTTTTTCTCGCAATACTCAAACAGGTAAGAGAGGATATAATATCTGAATTTGAGGGATATATAGAGAAAAAAGAGTTTGAGTCCGGTCTTGATATGATTGAGTCTGCTGTTTCTTTTTATATGTACCTGTCAGTTAAAATGGAACATCAGTTTCTCCTGCTGCACCGCCATTACCCTTATGAACTTGCAGAAAAGAATTTAAAATGCAGAGAACATCTTGAGGCGATTTACAATTGTATGGTTGACATTTTTGAACAGGCTGTTCTTTTAGGTCAAAAGGACGGATCGATTGAATGCAGGCATACAAGAAAAACCGCCTTGATAATTTTTTCAATGGTTGATGGAATTGTTAAATTTAAAATTTACAATTTGTATGATGCCGGAGCTCTTTTTAATGAATTGATAGAGACATGCCGGAAAATCTTAAAACCGGTGAGGTCTTGATAATATTTAACAAATTTACCGGGAGAGAACAGAGGGGGGACTTTTGCTGACTAAATTTTTTCCATTCCTATTATGGTTCAAGAAATACAACAAGGAAAGCTTCAATATTGATGTTATTTCCGGAATCACTGTTGCACTTGTGCTCATTCCACAGTCCATGGCATATGCCCAACTTGCAGGCCTGCCACCGTATTATGGTCTGTATGCTGCCTTTTTGCCTCCTATGGTAGCAGCACTTTTTGGGTCCAGCAGGCAGCTTGCTACAGGACCTGTCGCTGTTGTTTCCCTGATGACTGCCGCATCGCTGGAACCTCTGGCCACAGCCGGAAGTCCGGAATATGTCGCTTATGCTGTTGTACTTGCTCTGACAGTGGGTATATTTCAGTTTTTATTAGGTGTATTAAGATTGGGACTCATTGTTAATTTCCTTTCACATCCCGTGGTGAATGGATTTACTAATGCAGCAGCCATAATAATAGCATCTTCAC
Organism: Desulfobacterales bacterium; assembly: GCA_018693105.1. Lineage (GTDB taxonomy): Bacteria > Desulfobacterota > Desulfobacteria > Desulfobacterales > SURF-7 > JABHLN01. Next base: position 1,865 of record JABHLN010000144.1, read on the forward strand.
AGTTGTCAAAGCTCTTTGGTGTATATGTTGACAAGGCACCTCATCATTATGAGACAATTATTCGTGTTATTAAGGCGGCTATATCCTATACTCACTTACCTACGCTTTTTATGGGAATCCTTGCCATTTCAATAATGTATGTTCTTAAACGCCTGAATCCTAAAATACCAAATGTTCTTGTAGCTGTAGTTATTACAACCTTAATATCGTGGTCAACCGGCTTTGAGAATAATCATAGGGTTGAACTGAACGTAATCATGTCTCCCGATATCCATACCAGTATCAGTGAATTTAACACATCCATAAAAAATATATCCGAGTTCGGCAAACAAAGAGCTGATCTTACCCGAAAAATCGAAACCGTTAAAGCATCTGAAACAAAAAAACATGATGACTCGGTTGAAATACTTAACCTTAACCACGAAGTGACAATTTTAAACACATATATTGCAGGGCAAAAGCATAAATCTCATCTGATAAGAGAAGAGCTTCGTTCCATAAAATTTGCTGCAGTACCGGAAACTGATGGAAAACTGATTTTTTATCCACGGAACCTGGTGCCAGGCGGGCTTGAGACAGATGGACACGTCTGGAGAATTAAGGTCGGCAATAAGAAACTTGATACAACATCCCTGGTGATGATGGGTGCAGGTGCTGTAGTTGGAGTTATTCCCAAAGGTCTCCCGTCTCTTGATGTCCCGAAAATTAATTTACTGGTTTTTTTCCAGCTTTTACCATTTGCAATAATAATCTCACTTTTGGGATTTATGGAAGCGATTGCTATCGCCAAAGCAATGGCGGCAAAAACCGGTCAAAAACTTGATCCAAATCAGGAGCTTATCGGTCAGGGTCTTTCCAATATTATCGGATCAATGGGCAAGAGCTATCCTGTTTCAGGATCATTCTCCCGTTCGGCAGTGAATCTACAGGCAGGTGCTGTAACCGGGCTTTCAAGTGTTATTACAAGTCTTGTTGTTGTAGTTGCACTTCTCTTTTTTACGCCTCTCCTTTATCATTTACCACAGGCGGTTCTTGCTTCTGTTATTATGATGGCGGTTATAGGGCTTGTTAATGTAAGCGGTTTTATGCATGCTTGGAAAGCCCAGTGGTATGACGGTGCAATTTCAATTATCACATTTATTGCAACACTTATACTGGCACCCCACCTTGAAAAAGGTATTTATATCGGAGTTGTTCTTTCAATGTTCGTTTTTTTATATAAGAGCATGCGCCCTAAAGTAGCTACCCTTTCTATGAATGTTGACGATGCACTGAGGGAGGCAGAAGATTTTGGACTTAAAGAATGCCCTTATGTTGCTGCAATCAGATTTGATGGTCCTCTCTTCTTTGCCAATGCAAGTTTTCTAGAGGACGAGGTTTATAAAATAAGATCGATAAAACCTGAACTTAGACATATTCTCATTGCTGCAGACGGAATTAATGATATGGACGCTTCAGGTGAAGAAGCGTTGTCGCTTTTAATTGACAGTCTTAGGAGCAGCGGACTGGGTGTTTCCATGAGCGGAGTTAAACAAAATATTCAGGATGTTCTTAAACGGACACATATGGTTGAAAAAATTGGGGAAACAAATATATATGCTACTAAAAAAGATGCAATAAAAGCCATATATCCCAAAACTCATAATATACCCGGGCCGGGAGAAATTATCTGTACCGATATAACCTGTCCTTTAGTTAACTATATTCCGTTAGATACAGATTTAACCAAAAACAACTAAGAACCGGGGAAGTATATTTCAAAACAATGTTATTGACGAATACTCTATAACCAAACTTTTTCCAAATGATGGATTGTTAACAAGGGCATTAAAATTTAACAATTAATAACAACACAAATATGAATAAAATGAATCAAATGTTTATCGATATTTTGAATATTTGCGTGGATAAATTAGAATGCGAGGGTGATAAATCCCTTCATTTTAAATTAAAAAGT
>JABHLN010000145.1 GCA_018693105.1 Desulfobacterales bacterium
AGGCGTACTTATCGTACGCCGCAGTGACGAGGGATGCAGCGCAACGCAGATATTGGACTTTTTACGACGCCATCAAAGTTTCCTGTTATCTATAACACGAACCGCTTTTCCTTCACTTCTTGCTATAGTTTTAGGTTCAACAAGTTTAACAATGGTAGATACTCCAAGGTATTCCTTGATATCTTTAATTATTTTCTTTTCAAGTACCTGAAGCTCTTTAACTTCATCGGAGAATATTGATTCGTTTATTTCAACTTTAACTGTAAGTATATCAAGGTTGTTTTCCCTGTCAACGACAAGCTGGTAATGAGGTTCTACTTCGTCGATATCCATAAGAACACTTTCAATCTGGGATGGGAAAACATTTACACCCCGGATAATCAGCATATCATCAGTACGTCCGCTTACTTTTGTCATCCTTAGATGGGTACGTCCGCAGATGCATGGTTCAGGATTAAGACAGGTTATATCGCGTGTTCTGTATCTTATAATCGGGAATGCTTCTTTCATTAGCGAAGTGAAAACAAGTTCTCCTGTTTCACCGTATGGTAAGACTTCACCCGTTTCAGGGTTAATAACTTCAGCTATAAAATGATCTTCAAAAATATGAAGCCCTTTTTTTGCTTCATGACATTCTATTGCTACTCCCGGTCCCATAACTTCACTTAAACCGTATATATCAACAGCGGTCAAATTAAGTTTGTTTTCAATTTCATTGCGCATACTTTCCGACCATGGTTCAGCTCCGAATATACCGAATTTGAATTTAAGGTCTTGAAATGAAACGCCCATTTCTGAAGCAACCTCTGCAAGGTGAAGCGTATATGAAGGTGTTGCTGTCAATATTGTAGGGCCGAAATCTTTCATTATTATTATCTGTCTGTTAGTGTTGCCGCCGGATACAGGTATAACTGATGCACCAAGTTTTTCAGCTCCGTAATGAACGCCAAGGCCTCCAGTGAAAAGTCCGTAGCCGTAAGCGTTATGAATGATATCACCCCGTGAGGCGCCTCCTGCTACAAGAGATCTGGCCATAAGTTCCGCCCAGCTGTTGATATCCCTTGCTGTATAACCGACGACTGTTGGCTGTCCTGTAGTGCCTGATGACGCATGGATACGGACGACATTATCCATTGGTGCTGCAAACATATTAAAAGGGTAATTATCTCTCAGATCCTGTTTTGTTGTAAAAGGAAGAGACTGAAGATCTTCAAGAGATTTAATATCAGACGGGATTTTCCCGATCTCCTTAAATTTCTGCTGATAGAATGGTACTGTTGCATAAACACGTTCCAGTGTTGCTTGAAGTCTTTTTAATTGGATTACCTCAAGAGTTTCTCTCGGCATGGTTTCAAAATCAATATCGTAAATCATTTAACCTCCTAGGTATTTTAAACACAGGAACTTAGTTGTGCTGTGTATTTGCTTTAATATCAGATCATTATAACATTCACATAATGTCCGAAAATTTTAATATCACAGATATCCTGTAAGTGTCCACATGTTTATCCGTCAACAGCTTTATTTGTAACTCTATCAGTGTATGAAGTAGGGCTGACCTCCTTCATATATTTTATTAAACCCTTTACTATGGAGTCGCAGAATATGCCCTGATATTTTGAACTCTTCAACCTTTTACATTCCCTTGGATTGCTTATAAATCCAGTTTCGATAAGAATGCATGGCATTTTTGCTCCAATCAAAACATAAAAAGGAGCCTGTTTGAGACCCTTGTTTTTTATTTTACTGTATTTTTTTTTCATTGACACGTGAATTGATTCCTGAACGTTGCCGCCAAGAAGTGTGGACTCATTTATCTTTGCATTTATCATGAGGTCGGTGAGTATAAGCTGAAGATCACTTACCTGTTCGGTTGATATTGCATTTTCTCTTGCGGCTACTTTTAAGGAATTCTTATCATTTGTAGAATTAAGGATGTAGGTTTCGGTTCCATATGCCCGCTTGTCGGTATTTGCATTCGTATGTATTGAAATAAAAATGTCTGCTTTATTCTTGTTTGCTATTTCAGTTCTTTCTTCAAGGCTAAGATACTCGTCTTTGCTGCGTGTCATTATTACCCGGCAATTGAGTTTATCCCTGATTTTCTTTGCAAGTGTTTTTGATATAGCCAGGACAATGTTTTTTTCATGCACTCCTTTTATATAACCCGGAGCACCATAATCCTTACCGCCATGTCCGGGGTCAATAACTACGAGTTTAATTCCCGGAAGAATAGTTTTATTTTTCAAAGCTGTTTTATTAGCCGGATAAACTTTCGGTTTTTCATAAAGAGTCTCACCGGTAATGGATCGAATCATTTTTTTGGATTTTTTCTTATATCCGCTTCTTGGATAATCTGACCATACATGCTTGAATGTCTTAACAGCTTCATTTTTATCTTTTTTATTATATGAATGCTTGTATAATTCGTAATAAAGAATACCGGTTTTATATAATCCTGCAGGAGCCCACTCACCGGAAGGATCATGATTAAATACTTTTCGATAATTTTTTATACATTTCAGCCAGTTGTCCCTGTATTTCATTTTTTTGGGATTATTTCTAAGTTTTTTATATGCGGCGTCTGCAGTAAGATATTTGTCTTTTACAGTATCAGCAGATGAAATACCGGAAAAACAAAAAATCATTAATAATAAAATAATTAATGATAACAAGGTATTTACAACTTTGCCTGTTTTATCTGAGAATATATATCTCACAGTTTAAACTTTCTGAAGCTTATTTGTGTTTATATTAGAAGAGTTTATAAATTATAAACGATAGTTTCTAATCATTTTTCAGTTCGATGTTATTATCACAGTACCGCAAATTATTAAAGTCCGGTTTTAAATTTAATGAACTCGTAAAAAATATAACCGATGGTTAAGTAAAAATCTTCATATACAAGGCATAGCTGTTGACCAGGTGTGAAGGCATACATGTAGTATGTCGAATGTCTGGTCAACAGCTATAACACAGTAGATGGAGACTTTTTACGACGCCATCAAATTTGTGAAAGATCCGGATTGGTTTCTTTAATATAATGGTTTATTCCTTTGATTATTGCTTCACACAATCTGTCCTGATAGGTTGAATTTATTAATCTTTTACATTCCATTGGGTTGCTTATAAATGCTGTTTCAATAAGTATTGATGGCATTTTTGCTCCGAGGAGAACATAAAAAGGTGCCTGTTTTACCCCTTTATTTTTTATTTTTTTATATTTTTTTTTCATATTTTTATACATGGAGTTTTGAACACTGTATGCAAGCCGTTTTGATTCGCCTATTTTTGCGTTCTGCATAAGCTCGGTAAGTATCGACTGAAGGTCGCTGATATTTTTTTTTGATGTTGCATTTTCCCTTGCTGCTACCCTTATTGCCTCATCATCTGTGGCAAGATTGAGTAAATAGGTTTCAATCCCGAATGCCTTTTTTTGCCGGGAGGCATTGGCATGAATCGAAATGAAAAGATCCGCATTGTTTTTATTTGCTATTTCTGTTCTTTCTTCAAGGGTTAGAAAAGAATCGGTGTTTCTTGTAAGGATAACATCATATTTATGGTTTTTTCTGATTTTTGCAGATAGTTTTTTTGCCAGCAGCAGGTTGATATTCTTTTCATATACTCCTTTCAAATATCCTGAGGCTCCACTATCACGTCCACCGTGTCCGGGATCAATAACGATACGACTGACTCCAAGGGCAAGTTGTTTTGCAATTGCACCGGCTGAAATATTCTTATTGGAATATATCAGTTTTTTCTTTGTTACCAGTGCTGTTTTTATT
>JABHLN010000146.1 GCA_018693105.1 Desulfobacterales bacterium
CAAACCCATGTTCACCAATATTGTATTGATTATACCACTTTCACGCATTAACAGCATTAAGCCATATACCCTTACGATCTCACTCACCCAAAACGGCACCAGGATCATAACCATTAACAAACCCGATGTTTTTATCTTTACGACCTTTGTAATATAAAAAGAGACGGGTAAGGCCACAATCAATACCAATACAGTGACGCTCAAAGAATATCCGACGGTTCTGGCAAATGTCAGCCAATAAACCGAATCTTCAAAAAATGCAACATAATTAATCATTGAAAAAGCCATATTTCCATCATCATCCATGAGCAGAAATGATAATCGAAATAATTCAACATTTGGAATGACAAACAACAGCATTAACCAGAGGAATACGGGTGTAAAAAACACCAGAAAGCTCCACTTGATTTTATGTTTCCTATAGTTCATCATAGGTTTTAATACCTGTATCTTTAAAACATGCCGATCCTTCCGGATTCCACCCGATTTTAATGGTGTCACCGGGTTTGAGGTGGTCATACCGGTTATTTAACGGCAAAGACACTATAATTTCATTGTTTGATCGTCCATACGTCACTATCAATCTGCTGTTTCCACCGTCAAATAATATGGATTTAAACTTTACATCTAAAATATTCAATTCATCCAGGCCTGTTTCAGGATTGATAATCATGACTTCCGGACGAATAAACAGTTCCACTTTTTCCTGATGTTCCAATTGCTCCGCTTTTGCAACCCTGAGTTTTATATCATCTTCAAGTTGAATCATCGGCAGATTATTGGATTCTTTCAGCAGGGTCCCTGTAAATTTATTATTATTCCCGACAAATTGTGCAACAAAGGAGGACGCCGGGTTGTGATAAAGATTTTGCGGAGAATCAATTTGCTCAAACCTGCCGTCTTTCATAATGGCTACATGATCAGACATGACCAGCGCTTCTGACTGGTCGTGGGTAATATAAACAAATGTTGTTCCCACCTGGGCCTGTAGCTCCTTTAACTCAATCTTCATGTGCTCTCTTAGTTTTAAGTCCAGAGCACCCAAAGGCTCATCCAATAATAAGACGGAGGGTTCAAGTACCAGTGACCTGGCAATGGCCACGCGTTGTTTCTGGCCGCCGGAAAGCTGGCTGATTTCATGTTTCTCATAACCCGGCAATCCAACTCGTTCCAGCATCTCAAGGACTTTTCCATCAACTGTTTTTCCTTTTTCTCCCCGCCTTCTTAATCCAAAGACGATATTTTCTTTTACATTCATCATTGGAAACAGTGCCAGATGCTGAAAAATAAGATTTACGGGTCGTTTGTTCGGTTCCAGTCCAATCACACTTTCCCCCCGGATTTCAATATCACCCAATGTGGGCTCATAAAACCCTGCGATCATTCTAAGAAGGGTTGTCTTACCACAACCGGAAGGCCCTAATATGGAAAAGAATTTGCCATCTTCAACATCAAATGAAACCTGATCAACAGCTGTATAATTTCCAAATTTTTTCGTTACATTCTTAACGGATAATGCCAATTGCATTCTTAACTACCTTGTAATTTTCCCTTTATCTACACCGGCAGTGCACGGGGCACTGCCGGTATAATTAAGTGTTTCAATTTTTTAATATCTGACCGAAAACGGGGAAATCAGCAGTTTTCGGTCGGCTGCTATTTAGCGATTTTAATTTTTTCCAATACCTTGGCTTCCATGGTTTCCAGTCCAGGAGGAACGGTTGGATACCAATTCATTTTAGCCATTACTTCTGCTGGAAAACTTCGTGTAAAATTATCACGAATATTTGGCTCCATAAATTTTGTGGCGCCTACAGATGCTGTTCCGTATTTTTCATTGTTTGTGAATACAGCTGCATTTTCAGGTCTTAATGAAAAGTTGATCCATTTATATGCACCTTCCACGTTGTCCGCTTTTGCCGGAATCGCAAATGTATCAACCCATGCCATTGCTCCACTTGTTGGTGCAACATAATCAATATCTGGATTTTCTTCATGCAATTTCCAGGAAACCTGTTCCCATGCCATTGCAACCCAGATTTCACCTGATCTCATTGACCCTATCAAAGCGTCTGCATTTTCATAATAATTTCTAACAACGGGTTTTCCTTTTATCAATTCTTTTTCCATTACATCCAGGAATTTTTTGTATTCAGGTTTGTTTTCATACAGAGCAAAGGGATCATAACCCAATGAAAAACCCATGGCCATTAAGATCGGCCGTCTGACCCGATAAGAAATGCGTCCCGCATATTGAGGATCCAGCAGATCTTTATAATCTTTTGCATTGGGTGCTTTTGCTTTATTCACAACAAGACCCGAGGTTCCATAAACATGAGGAACAGCATATGATTCTCCATTAACCATTGTATTCTTTTTAACAGCAGCCAGCATACTTGGATCAATCTGGGCCTCATCTATCTTTGAAAAATCAATGGGCTGGTAAATTTTGAACTGTTTTTGGACGGCTGAAATTCGATCCTGACTTGGCTGGGCTAAATCAAATCCACCCCCCCGAGTGGCACGCAGTTTGGACATGATTTCTTCATTATTGCTGTATGTCACCTCAACTGTAATACCCGTTTCTTTCTTAAACTTTTCAATCAATACGGGTGGTGCATAACCTGTCCAGCTGATCAATCTTAAAACTTTGTCATCAGCCTGAAGACCCCCAATTAAAACAGAAGACATAAAGACAGTTAAAACTACTAATAAAATACTTTTTTTCATTGAATTCTCCCCTTTTTATATTTTTATTATATTTTTTAGCGGAAAGATTAATTCAATCCACTTATCACTCACGCACTTACATAAATAAGCGTGATTCAGGTTGGATAAAATTGAATTCAATAATTACTTAGGTGTCGGTTCTTTGTCAATAAAAATTATGCAAAAATAACGCAGACATTAAGGGTGTAGGCATGCAGAGATTATGAGGCCTTATCTTAAGGGCTATCTCAAAAATTATAGATAAAAACTATTACCTGGAATTCGTTACGATAGAACTTTCCCGCCCCCACAATTTGTGCAGGGGCGGGAGAATTAAGGCTTAATTAGATCTAAACTGAGGTTTAACTGTATCGATAAGGCACACCGGCTTTTTGCATAACTTTAGAATAGTCTTTAAAGATTTGTACAACTTTTGCAGCTCTTGGACTGCTTGCAGATATTTCATCCCAATACTCTTCTGAATCTTTAACAACTGTATCCCATTCTGCTGCCGGAATCGTTGTCAATTCCATTTTCTTGCCTTCAGTGCGGAGTTTGGCTTCTCCACCCCAATACCAGATCTGACGGTAATAGTGTGAGCTATCCATGGAGAGCTTGAAGATCTCCTGTAAATGCGGAGGAACTTTTGCCCAGCTTTTACTATTGGCGAAATATGAACCAAACCAGGCCCCTGTTACATTGTTCAACAGGGCATAGTTACAAACATCAGCCCAGCCGACTTCATAGGCTTCGGTAAATCCGCACCAGGCAACACCATCAAGTTCACCCGTTTGAATGGCAACTTCAATGTCATCCCAGGGCAATGTAATGGGTACCAGGCCGTAACGGGACAAAAACTTTCCTGCTGTTGGTACGCCGAACACACGCATACCCTTCATGTCTGCAATACTTCGAATGGGTTTTTTAGTGAAAATATGTAAAGGATCCCAAGCGCCTGCACCAAGC
>JABHLN010000147.1 GCA_018693105.1 Desulfobacterales bacterium
TCTCTTTCAAGTCATTTTCAAGGTCACCTTTACCAACGTAAACAAGCTGGGCATCAGGGTATCGTTCCCATACAAACCCCATAGCTTTGAGAAGGTAACCCGGTCCCTTAATCGGAAGAAGCCATCCAACAGTTCCGATAATTTGCCCTTCAGTATTGAATCCAAGTGAATTCTTTTTCCCGGCGACATCAATCTTATTTTCTATAAAAGATTCTAGGTCTATTCCGCTATGAATAGTTGTTATTTTATTCGGGGGGGAAACCGAAAGTTTAATGTAGTCCCTTCCCTCCTGTTCCGTAAGGGCAATTGTGTGGTCGGTTATGATATCTAATAGTCTTTCTATATGTAGAAATAGTTTTGATACTGCTTTCCCAAAATGACCGTAGAACACGTGTCCGTGAGGTGTGTGGATAATCAAGGGGACACGGGATATCCAGGCTGCAAGGCGGCCGAGCAGTCCGGCTTTTGAGCTATGTGTATGAACTATTACCGGTTTTTCAATTTTTATAAGTTTAAGTATCGACATCAAAGAATGAAAATCTTTAAAAGGATTTATATTCCTTATAAGTGAAGGTATCGAAACGAGCTTGACTCCACGATCCTTTGCATTTTCGATATGGCTGTTTATGGATTCAATTTCCTGATCCGTCATTTTAGATTCAAGGGAAAGACCATGTGTGAGAATGATCTCATATTTATCTGCCAGACCAATACAGGAAAGAATTGTATTCTGAGCAGATCCACCCATGTCAAGGCGGGTTATTATGTGAAGAATTTTTACCAATTTAATTTATAAAATTTTCCAAAAATATTAAGTTTTTTTACCCTGTAGTTCCATGTGAAATTAATAATATAATCAGGTATAATAATCATCTAACCAGAATTGAAAAACTATAAGATTCCAAAGCATCCATGATGTATCAGTTCTGTTCGTAAGGTGTTTTACCATCAACTCCTTAATTACATCATAATCAAAAATCCCCTGACTTTTTATTCTTTTTTCAGAAAGATACTGATCCATAAGGAACTTCAAGTCTTTCTTCAGCCACATGCTTATTGGAATTTCGAATCCTGCTTTAGGTCTTTTAAAAACCACCTCAGGCAGCATGTCTTTAAATGTTTCCTTAAGGATATATTTAGTCTGTCCTTTATATAATTTAAGATTACCGGGCATATTAAACGCAAGCTCTACTACTCTATGATCAAGAAAAGGTACACGTACTTCAAGTGAATTTTTCATACTCATCCAATCAACTTTTGCAAGCATATCACAAGGCAGAGAATCTTTTAAATCAGTGTACAACATCCTGTTTATATTATCACCATTATAACCTTGCAATAATTTCTGGACCCATGCAAGAGCATGGCTTTTACCGAGATCACCATTATTTTCAATATTTTGAAGTAGAAGCCTTTGTTTTATAACATCTGGGAAAATCTCTTTCAGGGAAAGCAGGCGCTTAGAAAAATCACCTTTTGTGCTTCGAATAAATTTTTTCATTCGTCTTATATATTCAGTAATTTTAGTATCTCTTGAATCAGGTAGCTTATTAAAAAGGCTTTCAATTACTTCCCCACGTAAAGTTTCAGGGATAAGCATATATTTTCCGTACCAGTATTCAGACAGATATGACCTGTATCCTGCAAAAAGTTCATCCCCGCCATCGCCGGAAAGTGCTACTGTCACATGTTTTTTTGTCTCCCTTGAAACAATATATGTCGGGATAGCAGATGAATCCGAAAAAGGTTCGTCAAAAGTTGAGAGAATGTCAGGGAAAACATCAAGTATATCACTGGAATTCAGTCTGAATTCATGATGGTCTGTTTTTAAGAAATCTGCTGTTTCCCGCGCTTCTGAGGTTTCATCAAAAAGCCTTGCTCCCTTGAACCCAATTGAAAAAGTTTTTACAGGACTCGTTGAATGTTCTGCCATAAGAGCTGCAACAATACTTGAATCAATCCCACCACTTAAGAAAGCACCCAATGGAACATCTGCAATCATTCGGTTATGCACAGCCGTTTCCATGGTTTTATAAAGACGTTCTTTATAAAACTCTACCTGTTTTTTGAATGGTAGTTTGTGTATATTCTGATCTTCTGCCTGCTGTACGTCCCAATATTTTTCTATTTTCAAACTTCTATTCTCAATCACCAGAAAATGTCCCGGCTCAAGTTTTTTAATTCCTTTAAATATAGTATATGGTGCAGGAATATAGCTGAAAGATAAATAGAGATTAAGACTTTCATAATCCAACTCTTTTGAAACTTCAGAGTCTTCCAGTAATGCCTTAATTTCAGATGCAAAAGAAAATTTTGAGTTGTTATGATAATAGACTAATGGTTTTATGCCAAGCCTGTCACGACATACCCAGAGCCTTGAAAGATTTTTATCCCAGATGGCAAAAGCAAACATTCCGTTCAGGCGTTTGACTGCATCGGTTCCCTCTTCTTCATATAAATGAATGATTACTTCCGTATCTGTATCACTTTTAAATACATGTCCTTTTTTTTCCAGTTCAGCCTTTAGTACCTTATAATTATAAATTTCCCCATTATATGTAATAAATATCGAACCATCTTCATTTGACATGGGCTGCCGACCCGCTTGCGAAAGATCAATGATTGAAAGCCTTTTATGACCAAGACCGATGCTTACATCACATCTATTATTCTTATGCCTGTCAAAAAAAAAGCTTTCATCATCAGGGCCTCTATAGGAAAATTTATCACACATTTTCCTTATTAAATTTTCTTCAACAGGCCTGCTGCTAAATTGTAGTATTCCGCAAATTCCGCACATAGATTAGTTATATTGGTTTGATTGATTGTATTGGTTCTATTGGTTTCTTCACACCCAGCCTACTCTATAAGCAACTTTTCCAGTTCATCGACATTCTTTGCCCAGGAATAATTATCTTCAACATACTTCCTGCATTTGACAGAGGTTTCTTTCCATTCCTGAGGGCTGTATTTGATAATTCTATGGTATTTCAGTATTATTTCTGCCATTGCTTCAGGGGTTGTGTCTTTAAAAAGAAAAGCACTATCAAATTTATTAAGAATTTCTTTTGTGCCTCCGACAGGTGTGCCGACAACAGGCAAACCTGTTGCCATGGATTCAAGAGTGACAAGGCCAAAACCTTCAAGTTCTTTTGTAGGAAGCACAAAGAGGTCTGACATCCGGTAATAATCCGGCAGATCATCATCAGGTATAAACCCGGAAAAGCGCACATAATCTCCAAGGCCGAGTCGATTCGTTAATGTAATTAATTTGTTTTTAAGTGGGCCATCACCACCAATAACCAGAAAAATGTCAGGTGTATTTTTAACAACCAGCTCAAGAGCTTTGATAAGATTTTCAAGCCCCATCCGGTGTACAAGATTTCTGACAGTCAAAAGAATTATTTTTTCTTCCGGTATATCTAATTCTTCTCTAATTGATGTTTTCTCTATGGAAGGCTTAAAACGATCAAGATCAACACCTCCAGGATTCAATTCGATTTTATTTGTATTAATTTTGTCGAGTTTCAAAATTTTATTTATTCATTTTAAAACTGTCATTCCGAACATTGTAGTTCCATTAATTTATCATAAAAAATACTAAAAGTTATCTCCTAGCCCCGCCTCATCCACACGATGGTCC
>JABHLN010000148.1 GCA_018693105.1 Desulfobacterales bacterium
AAGTCAATGTTCATTTTGGATTTCAAGCGTTTCCAATATTCTTTTTTCTTTTTTCCTTCTGGAATTACATTATTCTTTATCCTTTTTCTGTATACTCCCTTAAAATCAGGAATATAATCGATTATCTTCATTTTATCTTTCCTGCGAGCACACAATATTGCGTGTCAATTTTAACCTTGACATATGAGTTTAATTTTACTTAGTATTCTTTCAAAAAAGCAAGCCCTTATCCTTAAATTTTCTATATGGATTGTATTAGTTAGAGGTAAAGTTTTTCCCATTTCAGCTGTTAAATGAACACTCTAATTTAAAGGAAAAATCATGGATAGTTTATTTAAACTCGAACAAAATAATACTACGGTCAAAACTGAAATATTGGCAGGTATCACAACGTTTCTGGCAACCATGTACATAATTGTTGTCAATCCTGCTATTATCAGCGAAACCGGAATGCCTTTCAGCGCCCTGTTAACAGCAACTATTCTTGTCACTGCATTCAGCAGTATTGCTATGGGAATTTACGCCAATAACCCGATCGTTCTTGCTCCGGGAATGGGGCTAAACGCATTTTTCACCTACGGCGTTGTTATAGGTATGAAAGTCCCATGGGAAACAGCACTCGGCGCTATATTCTGGTCAGGTATTGTTTTTATTTTGCTTTCAATTTTAAATGTCAGGGTCGCAATTGTTAAGGCAATTCCAAAGCAGTTACGTTATGCAATTGCCAGCGGTATAGGCCTGTTTATTTCTTTTATAGGATTTAAAAGCGCTAATTTCATTGTCAGTAACCCCGCAACCTTGATAGCCCGTGGTGATTTGAATCCGATCACCATTACGTTTTTGATCGGTTTAGCAATTACAGCAATCCTGGTCGTAAGAAAAACACCCGGAGCATTAATTCTTGGAATTTCGATTACTACGCTGCTTGCTATTCCTATAGGACGGGTATGGGGTGACGCTTCCGCAATAAACTATGGTACCTCAACACTTGTAACATGGGGCGGCTTTGTATCTGCTCCTGATTGGAGTCTGTTATTCAAACTGGATCTTGTGGGTTCGCTAAAACTGTCTATTTTGCCGGTTATTTTTGCATTCCTGTTCACCGATATGTTCGACAGTCTCTCCACGTTTATCGGAGTAGCAGAAGCTGCTGATTTAACAGACGAAGACGGTGAACCTCGCAACGTAAAACAATCACTGATTGTGGATGGTATTTCAACTACAATTTCGGGATTGTTTGGAACAAGCTCCGGTACAGCCTACATTGAATCTGCCACCGGTATTGAGCAAGGCGGTCGCACCGGATTAACTGCGGTCGTTGGCGGTTTACTTTTTTTACCCTTCATATTCTTGTCCCCGCTGCTTTCTATAGTTCCTGGTATAGCAACCGCAACTGCACTGGTCCTTGTTGGCGTATTTATGATGAAGCCGGTCTTAAAAATTAATTGGGCTAGTTTTGACGATGCAATTCCGGCATTTTTCGCCATGCTGCTCATTCCATTAACATATTCTATTACTCAAGGCATTGTATGGGGATTTCTAAGCTGGACAGTTATTAAGATTGCCGCCGGCAAAACAAATGAAATCACATTAACGCTTTTTATCATCGATATTTTTGCCATATTATCACTGGTTGTGTAAACTAGACAATTATGCCTGAATTTCAAAATTTCCAAATAATCCAAATGTATATGCTAAAGAGTCTGTGTTTGTTCCGAAATTAAACATGTGGTGTGCTGGAATAATTTGATAGTAAATAGTTGCAAATAAACTTTAATAATGATCAAAGTGGTTACCGTTAAAGTTCAATATAAACTGATTAATTAAGAAAATGAAGGGGCGCAATGTTCCTGATTCCATTTTCATGTTCAAATAACTATATTAAGGATGTGAATCAGTTATAAAATCATTGAGTAATGCCTGAGAAAAGGAAAGGAAAGATCTTATGACGTCAAAAGTTGGTTTTGATAATGAAAAATACCTTGAGGAACAAACCAAGGCAATACGGGAAAGAGTTGACCGTTTTAATGCCAAGCTTTATCTTGAATTCGGAGGGAAGCTTTTATTTGATTACCATGCGTCACGGGTTTTGCCAGGATTTGATCCGAATGTAAAAATGAGGCTTCTCCAGAAACTTAAAGATCAAATCGATGTTATCCTGTGTATTTATGCAGGAGATATTGAGAGGAAAAAAATACGCGCTGATTTCGGGATAACATATGATTCAGATACCCTGAAAACAATCGATGATTTTAAAGAATGGGGCATTAATATTACCGCTGTTGTAATAACCCGGTATGAGGATCAGCCCTCTGCAAAAGCTTTTAAAAATAAACTTGAACGTAGAGGGGTAAAAGTCTATACACATTCATTTACAAAAGGCTACCCAACTAACGTGGATCTTATTGTCAGTGATGCCGGCTATGGTGCTGATGAAAAAATATCAACAACAAAACCCATTGTGGTAGTCACAGGTCCCGGTCCCGGCAGTGGTAAGCTGGCAACATGTCTTTCCCAGTTGTATCATGAATATAAGGATGGAGTAAAAGCCGGATACGCAAAGTTTGAGACATTTCCCATCTGGAATCTTCCGCTTAAACATAAAGTAAACATTGCTTACGAGGCGGCAACTGTAGACCTCAAAGATGTAAATCTTATAGATCACTTTCACCTTGAGGCATACAACGAAAAAACAGTTAATTATAATCGGGACATTGAAGCCTTTCCATTATTAAAAAGAATTATTGAAAAAATTACAGGGGAAGAAACTTTTTACAAATCACCCACAGATATGGGAGTAAATCGTGCGGGATTTGGAATTATTGATGATGATATTGTTCAGGAAGCTGCAAGACAGGAGATAATAAGGCGTTATTTCAGGTGCTCCTGTGAATATGCAATGGGCCTGATTGAAAAAGATATTCTCCAGCTTTCAGAACTGATCATGAAAAATATCGGTGCGGTTGCTGAAGACAGAAGTGTCGTCTTACCGGCAAGAAGTGCTGCCGAGGCTGCAATGAAAGCAGGAATGGGTAATAACGGCATTTTCTGCGGAGCGGCGATTAAACTGAAAGACGGAACCATTATTACAGGTGAAAATTCCGAGCTTATGCATGCAGCTGCGACTCTTACGACAAAAGCAATTAAGCATCTTGCCGGTATTCCGGAGAAAATTGATTTATTACCCCAGAATATCATTGATTCCATATCGAATTTTAAGAAAAAAGTAATGAAGGGGAATAAAACAGATCTGGATTTAAATGAGATATTGATTGCCTTAAGCATCAGCACTATATCAAATCCGGCGGCACAACTGGCAGTTGAAAAACTGGAATCCCTGCACGGATGTGAAGTTCACATCACCCATATCCCTACGCCCGGTGATGAAGCCGGTTTAAGAAAGCTTGGAGTAAACCTGACTTCCGACCCAAATTTCTCTTCGAGGAGGCTTTATATAAGCTAAGGGAGGATATCTTTTAAAAAGACAGGCATCATGAGCCACTTAAAGAACCTCATTTCAAATGGGCCGAAGATGCATAGTCGCTGGTGAAACAAGGATTGAGTGACTTTTACTTCATGAGTATTCACTTAGATCTTATAAAAGAAGACACTTTTATCCTTCATGTCATCA
>JABHLN010000149.1 GCA_018693105.1 Desulfobacterales bacterium
AAATAAAACAAATATTATTGTTAATGTGGTCTTTACTTTTGTTGCCATATTCATTATATCTCCCTTGTTTAAGGGTGTTATATTATAAAAAATAACAAGTATATATATATTAATACTTAAAGTTAAATATTATGTTTTAGTATGGTCGAACAAACGACTTAATACAAATCATCATGTTCAGGGTTTGGTGCGCCAATAAAAAGTATAATCGATGGCTGAATAGTCCCGTTGCAGCGGGATTAAGGCCTCATCATAATTTAATTTTCAAACTCAATTAATGATGAACTCGTAAAAAGTATAACCAATGGCTAAGTAGTCCCGCTATAGCGGGATTACGACGTCATCAATTAATACTCTTTTACTTATTATAATTCAACCCCTTTCTGTGTAAATTTATCAACAGTCCTGTATTGATTCACAGGTGACAAAACATTATGTAACAGCTTTAATTTTAAAGTGATAAACCCGTAAAAAGTCAACCATAAATGGCATATATTCAGTGTGTTGAACTTCTGATAAAAAACTATAACGCATTAGTCCCGCTGTAGCGGGGTTACGAAGCCATCAGGTTTTTATGATCTCGTAAAAAGTATAACAGATGGTGCCCGTAGGAAATGCCCTTGGGGTGCTAAGTATAAATCTTCATGTACAAGGCATAATTATTCGCCAGGTGTGAAGGCATACGCGTAGTATGTCGAACATCTGACTAAAAATTATAACGCAGTAGATGCTGATTTAGACGACGCCATCAGGTTTTTAAAGGAATAACTTCAATATCACCCCATAGACCTATTTTATCATCCATAATAACTACTATACCAATTATGCCATCTATTTTTTTTCCAAAGTCGATTGATTTATTGATATCTGCCTTTGTTTTTATTTGATTGCCTATGGAGGTTGCTGCTGCATCGGCGAGCGAACATGATCTTGAAATGACACAAACAGCATCGGCTTTTCCCATACTAAGAGAATGTCCAATGGTTCCGGAAGAAGTACAAACAGCTAACGGCTGATTTTTAGTATCAATACATACACCCATTTTCATGCTGAGGGGCGATTCTCCTGCAAAAATACCAATTGTTACCGTACCTTTAAGCATTAAAAAAATATCCCCGCCATTTTCAACCACAACTTCACGGGAATGGGCCATAAGATCATTTCCTACATATTCTGCAATAGATCCGGCAATTGCTGCCATTGGGCCGACATTCGCTTTTATGCCTGCTTTTATCATGTCATTAATAATATTCGGGGCAATAATATTCGGGGCAACAATATTCGGGGCAATAATATTCGGGTCGGAAACATTATTTATCCAGGGAACCAGTGTTGTTGCAAATTCAGGATATAGTGAAATATAGGATTCAATATATCCCCGGTATTTAAGGATTATATCTGTTGTTTCCCGGTCAAGGTGTTTTTCTGCTAAAATCGACAGGTCTGTTTCTTTCACAACTGTCCTGAAAGAAACAAGATTTTCTCTTTTTACAAGATTTCGATATGTTCTTTTTTTATACATATTATTATCATCGGAAAGAGCTTTTTGTTTATGAACTCGTAAAAATTACACCCAATGGCTAAGTAACCCCGCTGTGGCGGGGCATATCCAAGTCATATTATTTAGCCAGAGGCCAAGGCATACATGTAGTATGTCGAACGTCTGGCCAATTACTATAACGCAGATCTTGAACTTTTTACTTTGCCATCCATAGTTTGCTTTGTATCTCTTCAGGACATTGCTCAAGAAAGTACTGATCTGTCATTCCAGCGATAAAATCCCTGACAATCTCTTGATTTTTATGTTTATTTATATACTCTTCCGACATATTTTCAAGGAAACCGGTGAATATTACAGAATCTTTCCGGCCTTTTTCAAGGTTTTTCATATAACGTTCAAACAGGATTGAAAACTGGTTTCTGATTGTAGCCGTTTTATTTTTTATTTTCGGGTTAAGGTATATATGTTGGTAATTAAACTCTTTAAGTTTTTCTAACACATCGGATATTTTTTGACTGAATCTGATATGAGGTTCCCTGAAACTATTGTTAATTATGTCAGTTACAAGGTTGTAAACGATTGTTCCGTTTGTATTGCCGAGAATTTTTACACATTCATCCGGCAGGTCTGATCTGCTGATCATCCCAAGACGAATTGCATCCTCAATATCCCGACCTATATAGCTCACCGTATCTGCAATTCTGACTACGCATCCTTCAAGGGACATTGGCAGGAGGTTTGTTTTTTTAATTAACCGGGTTTGTTTTATTTCCTGATCCAGTGTCTCAAATGTCTTGTTTCTTTCAGGTTTAAGTTCCATGTTGTGTACTTCACCATCATGACAGAGGATCCCGTCCAAAACCTGAAGACTAAGATTCCACCCACGGCCTTTTTTTTCCACCCGGTCAAGGAATTGAACACTTTGAACATTATGATGAAAATAGCCTATATTGCCTGCAGCGCAAAGTTCTGACAGGAATTTTTCACCATCATGGCCAAAAGGTGTATGTCCTATATCATGTCCAAGAGCGATTGCTTCTATAAGATCCTCATTTAGACCAAGAAATCGTCCAATTGTTCTTGAAACTTTTGAAACAAGCTGTACATGGAGAACTCTGTGCGTGACATGATCATTTCTCATCAGGTAGAAAACCTGTGTCTTGTCTATATAACGGGTATATGCCAATGAGTTCAGTATACGGTCGACATCTATGGAAAAATCCTGTCGATAACCTTCCTCAATGTTGGTTTCAGGTATTTTCCTTATAGCCTGACTGCTATGAGTTGCAAGTGGTGACAGAAATTCAATTTCCCTTCTGTCAAGTGCGGTTTTTATAGAATTAAGAATATCCAAAATGTTTGGTTTTTCCTTATTTGAAAGGTGGAATAAAAACTGAAATTTATGAATCGGTAAATAGAAAAACGATGGCTAAGTCAAAATATACATATGCAAGATATAGTGGACTCGTAAAAAGTACTAACGATGGCTAAGTAAAAATCTCTATAACACAGTAGATGGAGACTTTTTGCGACGCCATCAAATTATTATTTTCAGATGATCCTTTTCAATATAACCCTTCCTGCCGTCATTTAATTTCACCAGATACCAGTCTTTATTAAGGGATAAAACCCTTATACTTGAACCTTCTCCAAGAGGGTTTTTTATAATCGGGGCAAAACCTGAACCCGCAGCTTTCCTGATTTCTGTTTCTTTTATTACAATACCGATATGATTTGGTGAATAATATTTAACTCCAAGACTTGAAAAAAGGCAGAAAAGGGAAAAACATGATATTATTGTAAAATACTTAATAAATGTTTTTTTATAATAAAATGATATGAATATTAAAATTGAAGAAATAATTGAGATAATAACTATCATATTAATTTTATCAGAATTGCTAATATTATAATGGAAAAACAAAAGGGAATATTTTAAACC
>JABHLN010000015.1 GCA_018693105.1 Desulfobacterales bacterium
GTCAAATGATACCATACCCTTCACTGTGGTGTAAGTTAAAAAACCCATGGGGGCGGCGGCATCTGCATATGTCACTACATCCTGGTAGGAAGCTTCCCATCTAAATATGCCTCTGGCCCAATCAGACCAATATTGCCCTGACGTACCGACCAGTGTTGATTTAGGATGGTGCATAACCATAGCACCCGTTGCAAAGAATGCGCCCAGGTCTAGTCCAAATCCATTCTGATAGCCTTCAAAGAAATAAAAGTCCCCATGGACCGGGCCGACATCAAAGCCTAACCTTGCGCCAAATTCCATGTCTTCGGTACCCGAGTGGCCTATTTGATGTACGAAAGGGAAAGGCACTGGGAACCCGAATGGAGTACCAAACGCGGCCCAAAGGTCGGGTACAACTTCCGGGATTAAAAGAAGCTGGAGACCAACCTGTTCAAAAGGTCCAACGTCGATGGTGCTCACTTCCAGGCGTAACTGCCAGGTCGGGTATCGATTGTCTTCGGGAAGTGGAGATCCCGGTGAGTTTGTCATGTTAGTCGGATTGACAACATCTACGAGTGCCAGGAGATCAGCTTCACCCCAGATGGTAATCTGCCGGCCCACACGCAGCTTCCAGTTGGTGTCACCGGATTCATATACAAAATCCGCTGTGATTTCACGAAGATCGTTTTCAAACCGCAATTCGGTTTTTCCGTACTGAAAATTAGCTGTGTCCACATTTGTAGGTGCCGCGTTATACCGGTCGGTAATATCGTAAATAGAATCATACCCGCCCCTGTAAGACAAAAAAGCCTTTTCAAAGCGAAGCTTCGGTTTTATTGCATATTCCGGAATAATGTTAAGGTTGATTTTTATATAATTGTATTGACTCACAAATTCATTATAATCGCTTAAAAAACCTGATTGAAATCCGTCTACATCTTTCAGTACAGCTGATGTCGAAAGATTACCGGCGTGATTAACCCTTAAGGCCATAGCACTTACAGGCAAAAAAGCCATTATGCAGACCAGACAGATTAAAATTCCTTTTTTATATCTTTGCATGGTTCCTCCTGTATTGTATTGATGTTTTCTTACATAGAATTTCATATGCTATCTGGACATGGTTTGTATATTCTGTGGAGTAAATGCACTCGCCGGCAGTCTTGTTGAGTTAATCCATGTTCTTATGTCATAGCCTCTCCAGCTTCCCATAACTGCTGCACAGTTTCCATGATAAGCTTTATCATCAACCATTAAATATGCTGAAGACTCAAGACCGACATATTTATCATCAGCATATTGAAGCGCTGTATACAGAACTATAATGGTCTTCCAGTACTCACCTGACCTGTCGTCAATCTCTTTAAAATTGAAGAGCATTCCTTCCCTGTCCAGCCACAATACCTGTTTTCCGTAATTATAGTACGGATCTCTCGGGAACAATTCAACCTGATATCCGGTTCTGGGGACAAACGCAACACCATCCAGAGCCCATGGAGCAACATTCGGATCCATCCCTTCCGCTCTAACATAATTAGCCTTTACTGCTTCATATCCAGATGGCATTTCAAATGTCCCGTCAGCAGCCTTTCTTCCTATTAGTTTTCTGTTAAGATCATTTTCCAGTACGGGCATAAGAAAGTCTTGTTGACTGATTACTTTTGCGTCCATTGTTTCAGGATCACCGTTAAATGCATTGGAATCATCAGTACACATATCGGAACCCTGTGTGGGATCGGACCTGTTTGCACCATTTGTTCTTTTAACCCTTCTGATAACCGGTACATAAATATAGCCTTTGGTAGGAACTTTACTATCCAGATATTTCCATGAAAGAGCTACGGTACCTTCAATATCATAAGGTGCTGTAAAATAAAGCATATCGTTTATGTTAAATAAATTCGGATTCTTTCTCCATGTACCGGCACCTTGATAATAAATGACGGTAAAATAAGCGGAAAAACTTCTTTCATATCCGGTGTCGCCGACCCATTCTGAGGTCAGATCCCTGAAAGTTGAGTGTTTGCTAGCTCCTATACTGAAAACATTGTGGAGAAGTTTATGAGCTGCTTTAGGATCGGTACTCATATCAAAAGTACTCATTGGAAAAACAATACCCTTCCTACCTACGGGGAATTTACCTGTAGATACTTCTATAACCCCATCTCTTTCGTCAAGGGCGTACTTACCGATATTCGCTTTCTCAGGATACCTAGTAAAAAATTTGTCATCAACTCCGTAGTAATACTTAAATTCACCTATGGGTATCTTCCAACCGTGTTGTGCTACCCATTTTTGGACTGAAACCGGAAGAAGGTGCTTTATTTTAGCAAGGTTTGAAGCATCATACACTTCGCCTGCTTTAAGGCCGTGTTTTTTCATCATCGCATCTTGCCTTTCTTTCCAGCCTTCACTACCTGCAAAACACGGCTGTATAAACAAGCCGGCAAGAAAAACAGCAAGAATTGTCGAAATAAATATTTTTTTCATTTATTTTTCTCCTTGAATATTAATTACGGTTTAATAGTGCTGATATATATCAATATAATATTGATATATTAACTAATCAGGGCACTAATTTCCAAACTCACAAATTAGCAATTTTGCTCAAATACAGTAATTTAAGTAAATAACTCCGATGTATTATAAATATACAGTAATACATATTTACCCGTTAACCGTATTATGGGTAATCACAAACAGCCATTTGTAATTGGAAAAAACGATTTAAATGTCAGTCCCAAGTAATCCTTTTTATCCACCCCCCTTCGATATGGGACTTTTAAGAAGTAAAATAAGGCACTTAGTATAAAACAGTGTAAGACCGCGAGGGAAAGAATCCAAAAGAAATACAAGTTTTGTGCCAGTACTTACCAAAAAATCTAACAGTACTTACTATAAACTTCATTGAAAAAAATCGAAATATTTAGACTTTTTTTAATATTATTCTTTGAACTTTTAAAATGAAAGCCTTGTATTTATAATGACTTATCGTCTAAAAATTATAATGACCGACTTTCTAATGGTTAGAAAATAAAATCACCTTTAATATCAAATGTCAAGTGTTGAATTAGAAAATATTATTTAGTCATCAGCTATAAAATATTTTTGAGTCCTAATTTATAGCGTTGTATATCCTGCTATACCATGACCACTCGCTATAACGGTTGTTCAGAAGTTTTACATAATATCTAAAAACCATCTACCCCTTAACAGCCACTCTGCACTATATATGAATATTTATACTTAACCATCGACTAAACATTTTATGGAAGCACAATAATTGATGGCTTCGTAAAAAGCCCAATATCTGCGTTGCGCTGCATCTCTCGTCACTGCGGCGTACGATAGATAAGCACGCCTCATTCCTCGGGATTTGCAGCGCCTTGATCTTGAACTTTTTACTTTGCCATCCAAAGTTGACTTTTTACGAGTTCATAAATATCTATGAAAAACATAACCTATCGTTGATAAATAGTTATTCCGCCCACGATTGTTTCCATTACTTTTATTTTATCTATAGTTTCAGGATGTTCCAGGGGGTTTTTGTCAATAATTACAAAATCTGCAAGCTTTCCTGATTCAATCGATCCCAGTTTATCGTCGATAAAATGCTGATATGCAGAATTAATTGTAACAGCTCTTAGAGCCTCTATGGGAGATATTCTCTCATTTTTACCAATTATATTTCCGCCTGTAGATATCCTGTTGACAGCCGCCCATACAAGGCGAAGAGGTTCCATTGGAACAACTGGAGCATCTGTATGAATTGTAAAAATAATATCTTTTTTGATTGCAGAAGCTGCCGGACTCATTCTTGACGCCCTTTCAGGTCCCATAAAAATATTCATATGCCTGTCACCCCAATAATATGTGTGAAGGGAATAGAAAGAAGGAACAACTCCAAGCTTTTTCATTAAATCCAGCTGATCATCCCTTGCCATCTGGGCATGAATAATAATATGGCGGGTATCTTTTCTGGGAAAATTTTTCTGGGCATTTCCTAAAGCAAACAAAATATCATCTATTGCGGCATCTCCGTTTCCGTGAATGGCAATCTGCATGCCCGCCCCGTGGAGAAGCTGAACAAGTCCTGCAAGCTTTTCTCGCGGCATTGCAGGGTACCCCCTGTAGCTACTGTCTCCATTAAAAGGTTTATGATATGGCTCTTTCAGGTATCCGGTATAGCCCTGGATTGAACCGTCTGCTATAAACTTTATCGGTCCCTGAATATATCGATTTCGGAAATCCTGGTCCGTATCAGAATTAATTAGGCTCATTTTTTTTTGTTTAACAAGTTTTATACCCACAGGCACCGCCGGATAAAAAATCATTCGTGTGGTTATAATTTTATTTTTCACAGCCTGTTCAAGGAGCTTTATATCATGCTCCATTGTCATACCATCCTGGGCAGTTGTTATGCCCTGGGATGCATATTCCATTGAAGCCTTTTCCAAAGCTTTTAGCTCTTCCTTAACAGGATTTGGAGGCAGGTTCATCAACACCCTGAAAAATGCTGACTCTTCCATTACACCGTTCGGTTCACCTGTTTTTTTATTTTTTTGAATAACCCCGCCTGGCGGGTTGGGTGTTTTGTTATCGATTTTTGCTATCTTTAAGGCCATAGAATTTACCACAGCAAGATGAAAGGATGTATGCATCAATATAATAGGGTGTTTTTCACTCACACTATCAAGATCATAACGTGTGGGATGCCTTAGTTCTTTAAGCAAGGTATCATCATACCCCATTCCGACAATCCATTTTCCGGCTGGAGCTACCTTTGCTTTTTTCTTCAGTGCTGAAATTATATCCGGGATGGTTTTTATAGTTCCAATTGGGGGAGGATAAGCCTGAACCATAAAGCTCTTCATTCTTGCCACAAGCTGAAAATGGCTGTGTGCATCAATAAAACCCGGAAGCATAGTTTTGCCTTTAAGGTCAACTATTAATGAATCCCTGCCGGCAGACTTCCTAAGCCGGTCCTCTATTCCTACAGCTTTGATCAATCCTTCTTCAACAAGAACAGCCTCTGCTGAACTATTTTTGTCATCCATTGTGAGAATATTGCCGTTTATATACAATTTGCTTTTGGAAAAACCGCTTGCAGGCAATAAAACAACCATGAAAGCTATTAAAATAAAAACAAATAAAGGCAATTTTATGTTTAATGATAACTGTTTCATACTTTCTCCTTAAATTTTAACTTAACTATTTATTATATTACCGAATAACTCATGCTACAATGCTATGAATTTAACAAGTTGTTTTTTGTTATAGCAGTGCAAACATCATGAATTCATTTTTAGCTAATGGTGTTTGTTTTGTAAACAAGAATATTTGATGGCTTCGTAACTGCCGCTATGGCGGGACTACTGCGTTATAGCGTTTGGCCAGACGTTCGACATACTACATGTATGCCTTCACATCTGCCAAACGCTATGCCTTGTATATGAAGATTTTTACTTAGCCATCGGTAATACTTTTTACAAGTTCATCATTTTAAATATTGAAAGAATAATATTTTTTGTATACATTGGGCTTCATGGATAAAATAGATACTTCAGATAAAAATAATAAATATATCAAAGCCCTTATGGATATCAGCGGGGCAATCACTTCAGACCTTTTTTTAGAAGACCTGTTGAAGTTAATTGTCATGGTAACAGCAAAAGTGACCGGTGTGGATATATGTTCGCTGTGGCTGATTGATGAAAGTGAAAAACCCCCGAAAATAAGACTAAAGGCAACTCAGGCCATAGCACCGGAATATGTTAAAGACCGTTCACTTAATCTGGATGAAGGGGTCGTTGGATATGTAGCCACCAATAAACGACCTCTGAAAATAAAAAACGTCATAAACAATAAAAAATTTAAAGAAAAAGATATGGCCAGGAAACTGAAACTGGTCTCCATGGTTGGTGTCCCACTTCAATTAAAAGATGAAAAAGTAATTGGCGTCCTTAATTGTTTTACATCAGAAATTCATGATTTTTCTGAAACGGAAATCAACCTTCTAACAGCCGTTGCAAATCAGGCCGCCCTTGCAATACTCAATACCGAGCTGATGGTAAAAACTAAAGTTATCCAGGAAGAACTTGAAACACGTAAACTGGTTGAACGCTCCAAAGAGGTTTTAATGCAGCGGAGAAAAATAAAAGGTGATGAAGCCTATCGCTGGATACAAAAACAAAGTATGAACTCCAGAAAATCAATTCGCCAGGTAGCTGAGGCTATCCTTCTTTCAGAAGAAATTTATCAGGATTAAACAACAATTTTTGTTATAACATCAAAAATATACTTGACAAATTAGTAAAATTAACTAAAATTCAGAAGATTTGGTCAATTACTAGGCATTGTACAAAGGTGTGCGATACCATAATTAGTTAACATAATAGACAAGGGCGTCTGTTCAAATGTTTAATGGGCAGGTGTCCTTTTTTGTTTTCTGAACTTTATAAAGGCGCCAGGCCGGATAAAAATCGTAAAAATTAGGAGAACAAGCAACATGAGATTTTCAAAAAGTAATGATGCTATTGGAACGACAAATCGTGGCAACCCCTGTGAATCAAGTCTTTGCACACTTTGCCGCGCAGATTGCCAGGGTAAATGTGAGACATGGCTTTCCAGTATGGTAGGACGTAAACTTCTTTACCCGCGAAGCTTCGGTAAAGTCACTGCAGGTGGTAACAACACAACCCACGTTGGTGTATCCTATAATTCACTCAGAATTCAGGGCTATGCTTATGGGGCAAACGGCCTGGACCAAGGTCTCTCAAATGATCCTGATGATTGTATCTTCCCTAATGTAGGCCTTGAAACCTCATTTGGGAAAGAAATGAAAACCAAATGCCGAATTCCTCTTATGACCGGTGCACTGGGATCAACATTTATTGCATCCAGATATTGGGATTCTTTTGCCATAGGTGGTGCCCTTTGCGGTATACCCGTTGTAATTGGTGAGAATGTTGTGGGTGTAGATAAGAAATCACAAATTGGAGAAGGAGCAGAAAAAAAAGGCAAAATCAAAAGCGCTCCTGAGTTGGAACGCCGCATTGACGGTTATTTGAAATATGCTGATGGCGAATACGGTGCCATAATTGTACAACTCAATGTAGAAGATACACGTAACGGTGTTGCTGAATTTGTTGCGGAAAAATATGGAAACAAATGTATCATCGAGTTGAAATGGGGCCAGGGTGCCAAGGATATTGGTGGCGAAATCCAGGTAACAAGTATTGAATACGCACAATTCCTCAAAAGCAGGGGTTATGTTGTAGATCCAAACCCTGAACTGCCCGAAGTACAGAAAGCTTTTAAAGAAGGTGCAGTTAAATCATTTGCTCGTCACAGTCGCCTTGGCGGAACCAATCTGGATTCGGTTGAACAGGTTCGTGAAGATTTTATGAGTAGTGTAGAATACCTCCGGAGCCTCGGATTCAAACGCGTTAGCCTGAAAACCGGTTCCTATGGAATGGAAGAGCTTGCCATGTCAATTAAATTTGCAACTGACGCAGGTCTTGACCT
The DNA here is from genome assembly GCA_018693105.1 of Desulfobacterales bacterium. GTDB lineage: Bacteria > Desulfobacterota > Desulfobacteria > Desulfobacterales > SURF-7 > JABHLN01. Next base: position 7,507 of record JABHLN010000015.1, read on the forward strand.
TCTTACAATTGACGGATCAGGTGGTGGAACAGGTATGAGCCCGTGGAATATGATGCAGAGCTGGGGTGTACCATCAATCAACCTTCATTCAAAAGCTCACGAATATGCAAGCATCCTTGCTGCAAAAGGTGCGGATGTTGTTGACATGTCCTTTGCCGGTGGTTTTGCCCTTGAAGATCATATATTCAAGGCAGTTGCTTTGGGCGCACCGTTTACAAAGCTTGTTTGTATGGGAAGAGCAATAATGATACCTGGCTATCTTGGATCTAACATCGAGGGTGTAATACATCCTGACAGAAGGGAAAAACTCTCCGGCAACTGGGAGAAGCTGCCTAAGACGGTTACTATGCATGGTGAAACAGCTGAAGAAATATTTACCTCTTATTTTGACGTTGAAAAGAAACTAGGCAAAGATGAAATGAAAAACATTCCTTACGGCGCAATTGCGTTTTGCACACTAGCTGATAAACTTTCCTGCGGTCTGCAACAACTTATGGCAGGCGCCAGGAAATTTTCTCTTGATCAAATCAAACGAACTGATCTCTTTTCAGGAAACAGGGAAACCGCAAGAGAAACAGGTATTCCTCATGTTTCAGATGCAAATGACGAAGCTGCTATAAAAATAATAAATTCCTAAGAAGCTTATATAAAGTAGTGAAAAAAGCCTTCCGGTTGTTATTCCGGAAGGCTTTTTGTTTTTGATGACTTCATAAATAATCTCCACATACTATTTTTTAGTGGTTAATAAGAATTCTACATGCTACATGTATTATTTGAAGCTTAAACAACCTCTATACTTTTTTGTTTAATCAATCTGTTGCATAGTTTAACATTAATATTTTTTTTGATTTTGTAAGTTAGTGTCCATCCAGAAATGAGGATTTTTGTTCAAGATCAAGGCATGAGAAAAAAATAACCACAGGCATATGTTTGATATTCCGAGGATTATTTTTTGAGCATAACGAAGATATTGGACAAAAAGACCTTTTCTGGATGGGCACAAGTTAGCCTGAAAGATATTTGGTTTTTCCCGGTTACATATATATAAGGAGAAAAAAATGTGGCAATTTGATGACTATTTTCAGGAAGCAACCTGGACCTGTCCGGAAAGAACCGCACTTGTAGACAGCCGAAAACGTATTAATTATCGGGAATATGCCGAAAGTATTGATCAGGTTGCAAAGGGACTGATTGCTTTAGGTATAAAATCAGGGGATCGTGTCGCAATTCTTCTACCGAATATTATTGAATATCCGGTACTTTTTTTTGCAGCTTCAAAAATAGGCGCAATAAGTGTTCATTACAATACACGATGGCGGGCACCTGAAATAGAGTATGCTCTTAACGACACCACACCGAAAATCCTGTTCATGGCATCAAAAATATTAACTAATGATTACCAGGAAATGCTTGGCCCTGTAATTTCAAAATGCTCATGGCTTGAAAATGTCATTTTAATAGACGGAAAACCTGAAATTTCAGCTATTACATATGAAGATTTTCTTGAAAAAGGCAATGAAGTAGACAGCAGTGCTTTCGATATATCAAAAGCAGAAAAGAATCAGGATGTGGCGACAATACTTTTTTCTTCGGGTACAACCGGCAGGCCGAAGGGGGTTATGCTGACTGAAGAAAACCTGATTTTAAATGCCGGGGCATGGTCAAGAAGAATCGGAATCCAAAAAGGATATATCCAGGGCTTTTTTCTTCCTCTCTTTCATGCGGGTGCATGGTCCGGGAACGTTTTTATGGCAATCTATAACCTCGGAACCCTTGTACTGGATGTATTCGAACCGGAAAGAACCTTAGAGATTATCGAAAAAGAAAAAATAAGCATGATGGGATGTGTCGCCACAATGATCAGCATGATGCTGAATGTTCCTGATCTTGACAAATACGATTGTTCCTCATTGAAACTTGGATTAATCGGCGGTGCACCGGTACCGGTTGAGGTGGTCAGGCAGGCAAAAGAGAAGCTTGATATGGATTTTATGATTATTTACGGCCTTACTGAAAGTACTAATGGTAACATATTAACAACACTAATCGGTGATACCGAAGTCCACAAGACTGAAACAATCGGACTCCCGATAGAAGGATACCACGTAAAAATTGTGGATAAAGAAAGAAATGAATCACCAAGAGGTGAGGTTGGAGAAATAGCCATAAAAGGCCCCATATTCAAAGGTTACTGGAATAACCCGGAAGAAACCGGGAAAAAGAAAGATAAAGACGGGTGGCTTTATTCAGGGGACCTGGGGATGATTGATCAGGACGGATATTTCAGGATATCAGGTCGTAGGGATGAAATGTACATAAGGGGAGGGGAAAATGTCTATCCTGTTGAGGTGGAGGATGTTATTCAAAAACACCCCAAGGTTCTGTATTGTGCCGTTCTGGCTATCCCTGATCCTGTTTTCAACAGAGTCGGCCGGGCTTACATTGTTATAAAACAGGGTGTAACATGCACAGAAGAGGAAATAATTACTCACTGCCGTGAAAGGCTTGCAGTTTTTAAAACCCCCAAAGAGGTTATTATCAGAGATGAACTTCCTCTAACAGGCGTCAGAAAAGTAATGAAAAAGGTTTTGAAAGCGGAGATTGAAAAAGAATTCTGATGCCGTCAATTTTGATGAACTCGTAAAAAGTCAACTTTGGATGGCAAAGTAAAAAGTTCAAGATCAAGGCACCGCAAATCCCGAGGAATGAGGCGTACTTATCGTACGCCGCAGTGACGAGGGGTGCAGCGCAACGTAGATATTGGACTTTTTACGAAGCCATCAAAAATGCCTGTATATAACTCCACCCCAGGTTAAACCTGCTCCCAGCCCCAGAAAAAGCACAGTACTTCCTTTATCGACCAGTTTTTCTTCAATAGCTTCATCAAGTGCCACCGGAATGCTGGCTGCAGTCATATTACCGTATCTGTGAATATTATTATACATTTTCCCGTCAGGTATATTCATTGATTTCTGTACAGCCTGATTTATTCTAAGATTTGCCTGGTGGGGGATAATAATATCAATATCATCAATCGAGAGCCCGGCTTTTTCAAGAGCTTCGTTTGCAACCTCGGGAAGTTTTCTCACTGCTGTTTTAAATATGTTTCTACCATCCATATATGCATCATGCCGGCCTTCTCTGACATCTTCTTCAGTGATGCGGGATGCAGGGAGCGGCATCATAAGACTCCTGGCAAATTCTCCCTGTGAGTGAAGAACAGAGGATATAACACCAACAGGTTCATCAGTTTCAACACCCTCCAGGCAGGCAGCACCCGCACCATCACCAAAAATAACCGTAACATCTCTTCCCCTGTCAGCCTTAACAAGGGCAGGGCTGTGAACCTCGGCCCCGACAAAAAGAATTCTGTTTGCGTGTCCGCTGCGAATAAATGCATCGGCTGTCGTTAAACCATAAAGAAAAGCCGAACACTGCTGACGAATATCCAGAGCAGGAGTTGTATCAAGTCCGAGTTTATGCTGAAGAAGACACCCTGATCCGGGAAAGTGCATATCGGGACTCAAGGTTCCAAATATTATTAAATCAATATCCTCAGGAGTCCAGCCAGCCCGCTCAAGTGCTATCTTGGAAGCTTCCAGGCCTAGATCAGATGCTCCGATATCTCCGTCTTCGGGCACCCAGTAGCGCTGTTCAATCCCTGTACGCTGCCTGATCCATTCATCGGAGGTGTCCATCCATTGTGCAAGATCATCATTTTTAACCAGCCATGGTGCTATATAACGACCTGTTGATTTCAAAAGCATTTTTCTATTATAGTAGTCCATGTTTTTTCCTTTTTCTTTATTCTTTGTGATCTATATTTCTAATATATTTTCTAATATCCTTTTTTACACCTGTCAACCATGCATGATATTAAACTATTATGATTTGAATATATATTCAGGAACTGTTTACTTAAAACAATAGGGTGTCTGAATCACCTGAAGCCAAAAAAGAAATTTTTATGGCAGTTCTTTTGTTAATTTTCTTATACCTAATTTTGGAGGAAAAGGGATGTTAGATGTAATACACCGGACACACATTTACGCAACAATATTAACGGGGTATCTATTTTCAATCTTTCTACTCACTCATGTTTGATTGCAAATATGTTGCAAGGTTTATGTCGCTGTTGGTAATTTTTAACTTCCGTCGAATATGTTCCCGATGACGGTTAACTGTACCCATAGACACACCACGAATCTGGGCGATTTCCTTGGTCTGTAATCCACTTCTAATCATATTGCAAATAGTGATCTCTGTTGATGTCAAGGAAAGAAAGTTTTTCGACAAATGGCTGACAAAAGGAGATACAATGTCTTCCAGGTTGGTTCGTAACATCTCAGCATATTTCCGCTGTATTTTAGGAAGATGCAATGTTAATTCATGCAAAATCGGTATCAGAATTTTATCAATATTTGCCTTTATATCGGTATAAATTGATTGCTTTTCTTCCCCAATCCTTGCCAGGACTGTTCTAAGGGCTGTGTTTGCCTCCTGCAAAGCCTTTCTCTCCAGAAGAAGTTGATTGTTTATTTCCTTCAATTCAAGTTCAGCATAAATTCGTACAGCCGCAAACCCTATCCTCTGAGCCAGTGCATCCAGCAAAGCGCTTTCCTCTTTGAGAAACGGCCCCTCATCAGCCGGTGGTCGTTCTTCAAGATATACGATAGTAATTTCACCCACCGGCTCACCATACATATTGAGCCGTGAGGATTGTCGCCACTTTGTTATTTTAAAACCCTTACTTTTATAGGTTTTTTCTTTAAACACAATCCGGGCACATGTGATTTCCGGATACTGCCATGAAAAAGGCAAAAAATTAGCAATTTCCTGTAACAAATTATCAATCGAGTCTGAATGACGTTCGGATAGCTGCTCTATCGCATATAAGCAGTTAAGCTCCTTAATCCTCTCACGAAGAGCAATGATAAGTTTTGACGGTTCAATTTCATTATTGAAGGGAATTCGCCACAGACTCATAAGTTCTTTTGGCAGGTTTTGGAAACTTTCAGTGTCAATCTGCGATAATTGATTTTTTTTAATGGTCATTTTTTTACTCTCTGCATATTTTATATATGCACTATATGTGTATTAAGGTGGCGTAAATTGTGCATATTGTTTATATGCAATATATGTGTATTTTTATTGTATTTACTCTTCCCACCATGCATTTTAATATTCACCATGTCAATATAAAATATTTTAATATAACCGAGGAGGCCCATATGCAAAATACCAACCTTGACTCAATTCTGGAGAGTCGCCGGAGTCAACCGCACCAACTCATTGAGGTGTTGCAGGACATACAGGAACAACATGGATATATTTCTGAAGAAACCATGGCTACCGTATCAGAAGAACTGGGTGTACCTCTCATGGATGTGTACAGTGTTGCATCTTTCTACAAGTCTTTTTCATTGAAGCCACGCGGTAAGAATGTAATCACAATATGTACCGGTACAGCATGCCATGTACGCGGTGCAAAATTGATTGTCAACCAGGCTAATGCACAACTTGACGTTGCGCCTGGTGAAACGACAGATGATGGTCAATTCACAATTGAACATGTAAACTGTGTTGGCGCATGTGCACTTGCACCGGTCGTTACTGAAAACGGAAGTTATCATCACCACATGGACTCGGGAAAGCTGCGCAAACTCATCAAATCACTTGAAAGTAAAGACACGGAGGAAAACTCGAATGACTAAAATTAATACAGTCAACGACCTAGAAAATCTACGCAACAAGATTCTAGAAGATCGGGAAAAATTTCGTGCAACCCTTGTTATATGTGGAGGAACGGGGTGTCAGGCATCACGAGCCGGAGGCGTCATTGATGAGATAAAAAAAGAACTGGATAATCATGGGCTGAATGAAAGCGTCTGTTTAAGAACCACAGGATGCCATGGTTTTTGCGAGCAAGGCCCCTTAATTGTCATTGAGCCGGACAACCTGTTCTATTGCCATGTTACACCTGATGACGTCCATGAAATCATTACCAAAACCATCCTCAACAACGAGATTGTCGAACGCTTACTTTACACAGATCCTGTTTCTGGTAATTTGATTAAAACCGAGTCAGAAATTCCATTTTATAAAGCACAGGATCGACAGATACTGACACAGAATCGCCAGGTAGACCCCTGTTCTATTGAAGACTATATCGCCATAGGAGGTTATACAGCACTTGGGAAGACCCTGTTTGAGATGTCTCCAGAGTCAGTTGTTCAGGAAATTATGGATTCAGAGTTAAGAGGACGTGGCGGAGGTGGTTTTCCTACCGGTCTAAAGTGGGCTGAGTGCCGGGAAGCACCTGGTGATGAAAAGTATGTAATTTGTAATGCTGATGAAGGTGACCCCGGGGCCTATATGGATCGATGCGTACTGGAAGGAAATCCACACCTGGTTCTTGAAGGAATGTTAATAGGAGCCTGGGCCATTGGTGCAAGCCAAGGCCATATTTATGTCCGTAACGAATACCCGCTGGCTGTTGACAATATAAGAGTGGCTGTACAGCAAGCCAGAGAATCAGGACTTTTGGGTGACGGTATATTGGGCTCAAAATTTTCTTTTGATGTTGAAATTAGCCGCGGGGGAGGTGCATTTGTTTGCGGTGAATCAACAGCACTTATGGCATCATTGGAAGGAAAGGTCGGTGAACCAAAGCCTAAGGATGTACATACCGTTATTGACGGCCTGTGGCATAAACCAACCACATTGAACAATGTAGAAACATGGGCAAATGTTCCTGCTATCATGAAAAATGGTTCATCCGCTTTTGCTGCCAAAGGATCAAAAGGAAGCAAAGGGACTAAAATACTTGCACTCACCGGCTGCATCAAAAACACTGGGCTGGTAGAGGTGGAGATGGGCACACCTATTAAAAACATTGTTTTTGATATTGGTGGTGGTGCAAACAACGAGAAGCCGGTAAAGGCAGTACAAACCGGCGGCCCCTCGGGTGGATGTCTTCCGGTAGAAAAGTTTGATCTTCCTGTGGATTTTGATGAGCTTTATGATGCAGGCTCCATGATTGGGTCAGGTGGAATGGTTGTAATGGATGAAGAAACCTGTATGGTTGATGTGGCAAAGTATTTTCTTACATTTTTGCAGGATGAATCGTGTGGCAAGTGCGTACCATGCCGTATAGGGGTCAGCAGAATGCTCGAGATTGTCACCGACATTACCGAGGGTCGTGGTAAGCTGGAGCAAATAAACTTATTGGAAGAGTTAGGCGATACTTTAAGCCATACAGCTTTATGCGGGTTAGGCAAAACAGCAGCTAATCCCGTACTCTCAACATTGCGTTACTTCAGAGAAGAATATGAGATACATATTGAAGAAAAAAAATGTCCTGCTGGTGTATGCCAGGAATTAATAACTTATGCCATTGACCCTGAAAGTTGTACGTTCTGCGGCCTTTGCAAGAAAGCATGTCCACATAATGCAATTACCGGGGAAAAGAAACAGGCCCATGAAATTGATTTGGGGCTATGCATTAAGTGCGGAATTTGCAGGAGTGAGTGCAAATTCGAATCAATTATAATTAACTAAAGGGGTGACATATGACTCAACAAGTGACTTTAAACATCGATGGTGCATTGATTCGTGCAGCCAAAGGAACAAGTGTTCTTGATGCTGCCCTGGACTTTGGTATCTGTATTCCACATTTATGTCATGTTTCTAATATTGAAGATATTGGTTCTTGTCGGTTGTGTATTGTAGAAAATATAGTAAATGGCCGTTCAAAAATAACCACATCATGCACGTTACTTGTACAGGACGACATGATGATTTTGAGCAATACGGATAAAATAAGAAGACTACGCCACAATATAGCGGAATTACTGGTGTCGGAGGCACCTAATTCACGCGCCATGCAGGATATTGCCCTGCGTTGCGGAGTAGAGGAGACACGCTATTCTTTCAGAAACAATGATTGTATTTTATGCGGACGTTGTGTCCGCGCTTGCACGGGAGAATTTGGTGTAAAACCATTGGGTTTTGTAGGACGAGGTAAAGATCGACGTGTAGAGGCTCCTTTTAACTTACGTTCCAAACTCTGCAATGAATGCGGTAGGTGCATAGACCTATGCCCTATGGTAATGCCTGCTTGTGACGGTCCTATGGAAACTGGAAAAGAACGATTATGCGGCAATTGTGAGTCAAAATTATCAGACACTGACTTAACACTCGGTTATTGTGTGGGATGTTATTTTGGCGAAGGTATTCAATGCCAACGTAGTCCAATTAATGTGTAGACGAGAAATACAGGAGTTTATGTTTCCGTAAAAAGAATAACCTGTGGCTAAGTTATTAACCCGGATTTGCGTTTAGAGATCTTTGAAAATATACTTTTTTCAAAGATCTCTATGTATTTTTAGCGTAAAGTATCTGCAATGCTGATGGTTGTAACTCTTTTCATAGGGATAAGGCTCAATAGGAGGGTTGCAACAAGTACAATACCTCCTGTCCCGAAAAGAATCGACACTGTAACTCTTGCGTGAATTACTGAAGATACCGCAAGACCAGAAATGCTCATTTCATCAGAATATAAATTACTGATATCAAATCCATGAATTTGAAGTGCATATGAAGCCAGACCACCGAAAAGAACGCCAAAAAAGCAACCGATAATACCTATAAATGCGGATTCCAGGAGAAGCTGGGCTTTTAAAAGAATCGGCTTTGTACCAATAGCCATAAGAACTGCAAATTCCTTATTTCGCTCAAGAACAGACATTAATATTGTATTGAAAATTGTAAAAAGTATAAGAAACATAAGAATTGCCTGCAGAACTATATTCGAACCCTTATCCAGTTTTATATATGATGCCAGTTCAGGTATTATTTCCTGCCAGGAATATACTGCAATTTTATCATCAGATAATATTGCAGTAATTTTTTTTTGTATGGATTCCTGAATATCAGGCTTTGCAAGGACAACACCTAGCTGGGTTGCACCTTGAGGAGTCAACCCGTATAGCTTCCGCAAAAAACTGATAGGCGCCTGAACCAAATATCCATCGATTTCTTCTGCTCCTGTTTTAAAAATTCCCGAAACTCTGCATAGCTCCTCCGTCAAAGCTCCACTGGTGTCATTTGTCGTAATTACTATTTTCTTTCCTACTTTAAGATTCAACCGTTCGGCCAGTTTACTTCCCACAACAACTTTTGCATTGTCATTATCATCCAGGTACCTGCCCGAAAAAATTTTTTTTGCAATAGGAGATGTTTTAATCTCCACCGATGGTTCAACACCAATAACAGCCACACCGACAGTGCCTGTACCTGACTTTGCAACACCCTGCCCGAGTATAAGAAGTTTTGTTTTTTCTATACCGGGAATTTTTTCTATCCTTTTTCTTAGATTTGTGGTTTTTTTAAGGAAAAGGTCAATTGCTGGTGCCTGGCGGTATTCAGGGTGCTCAAGTGTTATGTGGCCCGCCTGCATTCTAACACCGTCATCTATCAACTGATAATAAACGCCGTCTCCAAGGCATATGAAAAAAATTGCAAAACCAAGCCCCAATGCTATAGAGGTAACAGTTATTAAAGTTCTTCTCCTGTTCCGCCAGATATTCCTCCAGGCAAGACGTATAAGCATGAACTATCCTTTCCTGAACATTATTAACTTTTAAAAAGTAAAATGGTGGCGAACATCTGGCCAAAAACTATAACACAGTTGTTGGAGCCTTTACCCAGCGCCATCAAACATGATGAATCGCCCTTACAGGATCAAGCCGGGCCGCAATAATTGCCGGATAGAGAGATGCAGCGGCACAGGTAATGCACATGGTAACAACCGGAAGTATTATTACCTTTAAGCTTATTACCGCGCGCCATACAGGATCAAAAGCGATACCTGAAAAAGAAAAACTCCCGGCGAAAATGCTTGTATCAATACCGACCTCCTGAAAAAAATATGATCCGGCAATCCCTATACACATTCCCAGTACCGACGCCGCAATAGTAAGTAAAAATGCCTCTGCCGTCATATTTCCTACAATTCTCAAAGGTGAAGTTCCAATCGCTTTTAAAATACCGAACTCTCTCATTCTCTCATAAGTTGCCATAAGCATTGTATTCATTACGCCAAGGCCTGCCGCCATAAAAAAAACAGCTCCAAACATCCATATTACCACATCAAAAACATTAACCATTTCTGAAATAGCAGGAAGCAATTCCTTCCAGTTCTTTATCTCAAGATTGCTAATCCCCGAATTAAAAACCGCAGTCATTTCTTCAAGGGCCATTTCCCCTTTTGAATTCATAGCAATTTCATGAATTCTTCCACCGGACACAAAAAGTTCACTAAAGTCTTCCTGATGAAGTATTGCAGCGCTTCGGTCGATATTTTCTCCTACTGATTTTAAAATACCTCTCACATTATACAACTCATTTCCAAGAGATCCGTCAGCAGCTTGTACGACAACTATAATTTCTGATCCAACTGAGGCATGGAGAGAACGGGCAAGCTTTTTCCCCAGTACGATACCCCCGCTTGAAGAATTATTCAGAAAATACCCGTCCTGAATATTTACGGCAAGATCAAAAACATCTTTTTCAGCCGCCGGGTCAACGCCCCAGAATAAAGCTCCTGCAGACTTTGTCCCAACTGAAGCAAGCCCATATCCGTAACTTCGGGGTGAAGCTCCTATTTGATGTAATTCAGCAATTTTAAGAATTTTTTCAGGATTTGAAATTGATTTATAAAAAGATCTGTCTCCACGATAGCTCTCGGCATGTATCTGGGCCTCACCGGTAACCATATTTGTCACACTATCTATAGTGTGTTTTATAATGCCGTCCATGAGTGAATAGCTAATGATCAAAATTGCAGTATTAAGGGTTACTGCCGCAAGGGTTATGCCTGTTCGCCTTTTATTTCTCCAGAGGTTACGCCATGCATATCGAAAAACAGCCATATTGTACCCTTTTATATTGAATTAAGCAGGCTAAAAGTTTTCGATAGGGAGCCTGCCCCTCCTATTTCTGTAATGTCCTGAGAGAAAACATATTATCTTTAAGATTAATATCAAAATCAACTTCATGATACAAAATCATAGTTGATTCATGAGGCTTATCAGTTGGGATTATGGTTGTTTTCCTTGGCCTGGACCGCCCACCCAGAGGACCCACATCATCAAATATCATTGTTCTTGCAAGGACCATATCCTCATCAAAATACAAGACATCAACAGGAAGGTAGCCAGCTTTTTCCACGGTAACCACCACCTTGCCCCAGACTACTGCTGCATCAGGCATGGGGATACATGTAATCTCAATAACCGTCCGACCCTTTCTTTCACCTTCAAATGTGATTTTAAAGGTATAGTCATCAACCATACGGCTTTCTTTTACCAGATCATCATTTGTAAAATGACTGCCCATCCAGGATGAAGCCATCATGGATGAGGGGAGCTTTATTACCCTTTTCACCTTAGGCAGATAGTTCCAGATATTATTTCCCGAACGCAAAGTTGCTGTTCCTTTTTCTTTTTTAGGATAAAGAATTCTCATCAGGGATTTGTCTTTGCCTTTGCTCCAAAATTCAATGGTTACAGATCTTTTCCAGTGACTTGTAGTAATCGTCATGCTCATTTTTCCATGACTCGAGTCACCCCGCCAGAGGTCATCCACCTTGTCGAGAATCTCTTTTGAGGTCAAGTCTTCGGAATTGGCAACATGAGGCTGGTCGGCAATAATTAAAACCATGAAGCATACACATAATACTTTAAAAAAATATTTTTTCTCTCCCATAGCCACGCCTTCATACTTTCTTACAAGTTCATCAAAATATGTTCTAAAAAAATTACTTTCTTTTGTAACAAATGAAAAAATTACTTAAATTAAATATCGCGAAACTTTTTACACCAAACCGGCAGCAATAAGGGCTTCGGCAAGCAAAAGATCCTCTTTTGTAGTTATCTTGATATTCATCCTGCTACCTTTAACCATTTTTACTTTTGCCCCGGTAAATTCAACCAGGGAAGCATCATCTGTACCAAAAAATCCCGCATCTTTTGCATGTTCATGGGCATTTTTTATTACACTGTATCTAAAAGCCTGGGGAGTCTGGGCAAACCATATTGAATCTCTTTCTACGGTTTCGAGAATGTCCCCTGAAGTATTAACATTCTTTACAGTATCATAAGAAGGTATTCCTGTAATACAAGCACCTGAATTTCTTGCACAGATTATACATGATTCTATAACATCAGATTGTATAAACGGGCGTACCCCGTCATGAATAACAACAATCTCTTCTTCAACATTTGTTTTACCTGTTGAAGAAGATTTTTCAACAGCCTTGAGACCGTTATAAACAGAACCCTGCCTTTCAACACCTCCCGGAACCAGTTCAACCCTTTTATCAAGTTTGTATGGAAGAAGAATTTCAGATTTACAAAACTCAAAATCATCCTCTGGAACAACAAGGTATATCCTGTTTATATTATTATTCTCATGGAAAGTAAGAAGTGTATGTGTCAGAACCGGTCTTCCGGCAAGTGAAAGATACTGCTTGCGCAAGCCATGCCCCATTCTGAGTCCTTTACCACCGGCAACAATTATTGCTGAAACCATATTATGTAAGTACTCTATAAATTTTATTTAAGGTATTTTAGCTCTTTTGGAAATGGAACCCCTTTACCCATTGTGTCTTCACCGTAGTTTACGCTTGCAAGTATTTCAATATCGCTTAGGGACCTGACATCACCTTCAAATACAACATGTTTTATGTTCTCTTTCTGAATCAATCCCCCGGCCCATTGTATGTCCAGAACACTGCTGGCATCAAACCTCTTTTCACCAACGCACATTTCCACCTGTCCTCCATAGTACTGCACAATCTTTGCAACAAGAAGGCTGGGCCTGCTGTGGAAACCAAGTTTAACCGGAATCCTTACTTTTATAGATGAACGTTCGATGTTCTCGTTAAGGATATCAGATGCAAGCTCCCTTCCTTCTGAAAAGAAATGGCATGCATAGTAGAAACCATAGTTAATTGTGCGCTCTAGTAAAACATCAGTATTAATATGGGAATCAAGCCTGTCACCGGCTTTTTTGTAAACACTCTTATATCCCCTTTCAAGTAGATGCCGTTCATAAAAATGAAGGAGACGCCCGACTATTTCAAGAACATGAAATACAACAGAAAAATAGCTTCTAAGCTGTTTTAGTTTTCGATTTCCAAACCTGTAACCCCCATGAATAGCATATGTATCAAAAGACGATTGGAGATTATGTACAAGCATCTCAAACCCTCTTACTTCAACCTCATTTATCTTGTCAGGCACTATTTCTTTTATTTCTTCAATGGTATACGGCTCATAAAACCCAAACTGTTCAAAGGTCTTTGCAACCCCGAGAAATTCACTGGCGATCTTTACGATATTTTTTTTCTGCTGAATTTTGTCTTCGTCATCAATATCATACTCCAGCATTTCTCCGCTTATTACACCTGGGAAAAGATCCTGGTCATAATTACCTTCAGGAATTGGAATTTTCAGCCGCCTTGCCTCTTCAAGGATTGTGGGCGCAAGAGACATTATAGCGTTAGTTAAAAACTCCTGCGTTACTTCCCCTTCTTTCCCAAACTCAGCTGAATCCGGTATATCATAAAACGAAAGCCTGTTAAGCAGATGCCTCTGGGAATACCCGGCAAGGCTCAAATGCCTTACTGCAGCTGACAACTCCCTGTATAAGTACCAGTTTTTATTATTTTTTGCTCCGTGAAAATCCAAAAAATCTTCAAGAAGCTGTGAAGAGGATATTAGTTTTGAATACAATTTTTTGGTAAAAATATACTTGGGAGTATCAAATGATGAAATGTATATACAACTCTTAAGTAAATCGTGTGAATAAATTCTTACCTTTTCGGAAAAGGATATATCACATACACTAAACTCCATGTTTCCTCTCAAAATTATCTTCAGATCTTTGCTTAGCAGCCTTTTTGTCTATTTTTTGCTAAATCACACCATAACGTGATTTCCATATCTTGAATTTAAACATAAATTCATATTTTCAAGGCTTCCATGTAACAACATGCTAAAAAAAAGCGGCTAAAGTAGCCAGTAAGCCGAATTCTGTGTCCTGTACCGGTTACCCGAAACAGGATAACGATCATTCATCTAGGGTGCCGGTTGCCCGACACCTCACGCAACCTACCCGGGAACTCAGACGAGCAGCCTTAAACGTTCCCCTATTTGGTCTTGCACCAGGTGGGGTTTACAAAGCTTCCCCGGTCACCCGGGAAACTGGTGCGCTCTTACCGCACCTTTTCACCCTTACCGGGCATTTCTGCCAGGCGGTATTCTTTCTGTTGCACTTTCCTTCACGTTGCCGTGACTCCACGTTATGGAGCACCCTGCCCTGTGGTGTTCGGACTTTCCTCCGAATCATTTAAAATGATTCCGCGATCGTTTTGTCTACTACAGCCGCATTTTTTGAAATATTAGCATTCTTCGACGGAATAATAAATAATTCTATGGCAATGGGGACAATTTTTTAATGTACCGAACTTTTGAAGCTCATTATACATCTGAGGAGGAATATTCATAAAACATCCCTGACAGATCGAATCCTTTACGCTGGATAAAGCTACCCCCATTCCCTTAACAAGCATAACATTGAATAAATTAATCAATTCCTTGTCAATTTTTGTTAACAGATCCATTCGTTCAGAATCGAATTGAACCAGTTTTTCCTTCTCAGCGTTCATTTCCTGCTCAATTAACTTTTTCTCACCATCAATCTGCAGTTTCCCCTGTGAATACTCTGATTTTTCTTTCTCAACCTCCTGGGACTCTTCATCTATTTGATCCAGATAATTCAAAAGGTCATCTTCAAGTTTGGAGTTCTGCTTTTTTATCCCGTCAATCTCCTTTAGTATCGCCTGATATCCCTTATTATCTTTTACAAGCGCAAGTTTTTCGTTGCATTTAACTATTTTGGAATCATTCTCCTGGATATCTACTTCCCCATCCCTGTACGCTTTATTTAAACCAGCAACCGATTCTTCTCTTTCTTTTGCTGTCTGTTCAAGTTCATCAAGTCTGGTATTCAGTTCATCAAGCCTTTCCGGTGCCTGGTTTAAAACTGATTGAACATGCCTATATTCTATCTCTACTTCCTGAAGTTTTATCAGGGTGCCAAGTTGTTCCTTTGTAATATTTTCCATAATATTTCCATTATGCCAAGGTTTTGATATTAATAAATTTTATGCAAAAGGTTATCAGATAATACAAAAAGGGTTTTGTTCAAAATCACATGCAATAATATTGATATCAAAGCCTCTATCTAAAATTAACCTATTCAGTTTTTTTTCAATCTCTTCTACAGCAGGGTGTTCGGTTTCAAAATGTCCTATATCAATAAGACCAAGCCCTGAATCCTCCGCAATTTTTGCATCATGATATTTCAGATCACCACTAACATATGCATCAGCTCCTGATGCCAGGAAAGACTTCATCAACCCTGACCCGCTACCGGTACATATGGCGACTTTCTTTACTTCAATATCACGGCCTACAATTTTTAAAGTTTTCAACCCAAGCTGATCTTTTATTTTCCGTGCGAATACATGCAGAGGAGTAACATCCTCAAGATCACCAATACGCCCGGTACCCTGCATATTTTCCTGAACAATAACTGGGTAAATATCATATGCCATTGTTTCATACGGATGACTCTTTCTTATATGATCAACAACTATGTGAATATCTTTCTTCCGCACAACAGTCTCCACTCTGACTTCATCTACAAAATTTTTTTCCTCTTTACGGCCTTTATAAGGTTTTGAAGAAACTCCCGGTTTAAAAGTCCCCCTGCCTTTATTTATAAATGAGCAGCATGAATATTCACCAATTTTTCCTGCTTTAGTTTCAAATAAGGCATTTAAAACTTTCTGTTCACTTTCAACCGGTACAAACACAACAAGTTTATAAAGTTCTTCTTTTATTGGCTCTCCGAGAACCCTTAGGTTTTTTAAACCTATTTTCTCTGCAAGAACATCATTTAGTCCCCCTGCAACATTATCAAGGTTTGTATGTGCTGCAAAAACAGCCAGCTTGTGCTTCAAGGCTTTTTCAATTAAAGATCCGACATTAGTTGCCAAATCTATCGATTTTATGGGTGAAAAAATCAAAGGATGATGAGTTATTAACATGTCAATACTATTTTTACATGCGTAATCAATAACCTTCCGGTCAGGATCAAGGGCAATTGCAATTGTATTTACAGGCCGGTCCATGTGCCCGACCTGAAGACCGGAATTGTCCCATTCCTCAGCAAGAGATATCGGGGCAATTTCTCCCATCATATTTACAATGTCTGCTACTTTTGCTTTCATAAGCCATTATACCCATTGACTATTTTAAGATATAAAAAAAGGCGTGGTTAAAAAACCACGCCTTTTGCGCTGTCATAAAAAACATTTTCCATTTTTCGGTTTCATAATATCCTCAATTTCATTGAGATAAACCTTTTCCTGAAACAATCAATGCTTAACTGTGGTGGGCCCACCTGGATTCGAACCAGGGACCGACCGGTTATGAGCCGGTGGCTCTGCCAGACTGAGCTATGGGCCCGAAATTAGTCTTGACAAACCTTCTTATTAACTTCTGAAATAAAATTTGTCAAGCAATCATATGAAATACAAACAATATTTATTAAATAAAAAAGCATGTAGTATTATTCAAGTTTTTTTGCTTTCTTAACTATGATGATCTCATAAAAACTATAACCGATGGCGTCGTAAAATCTCCATCTACTATGTTTCTATAAAACTCTTAAGCTTTTTACTTCTAGTAGGATGCCTGAGTTTTCTTAAAGCCTTTGCTTCTATCTGTCTGATACGCTCACGTGTTACAGCAAAATCCTTACCAACCTCTTCTAGCGTATGATCTGCCTTTTCCCCGATCCCAAATCTCATACGCAACACTTTCTCTTCACGTGGGGTCAATGTTGCAAGAACTTTTCTTGTCTGCTCTGCAAGATTCATACTTATAGCAGCATCTGTCGGAAGTACAAATTTTTTGTCTTCAATAAAATCACCCAGATGGCTGTCCTCTTCCTCCCCAATAGGAGTCTCAAGAGAAATCGGCTCTCTTGCAATTTTTAAAACCCTACGCACCTTGTCCAGAGGAATTTCCATTTTCTGAGCTATCTCTTCAGGTGAAGGCTCTCGCCCAAGCTCCTGGACAAGATACCTAGAAGTTCTAATAAGTTTATTTATAGTTTCTATCATATGAACAGGTATGCGGATTGTTCTTGCCTGATCCGCAATAGCCCTTGTGATTGCCTGTCTTATCCACCAGGTAGCATATGTGCTGAACTTATATCCCCTACGGTATTCAAACTTATCAACAGCTTTCATAAGGCCGATATTACCCTCCTGGATTAAATCCAGAAACTGCAGGCCACGGTTGGTATATTTTTTTGCTATACTGACAACAAGGCGTAAGTTTGCTTTTATTAACTCACTCTTGGCACGTTTTGCATGATACCGACCTTCTCCAACATTTTTCATTATTCTTTTCAGGCTTCGGGAGTTGGCTTTTATTGCAATCTCCCTTTCAACTAACTGTCTTTGAATTTCCTTTGCATCAGAATAAATAATCGCCAGATCTTTCTTTGCCAGATCTGAACGTTCATGAGCCCATTTTATAAACTGATCTTTTTTTGTCATACATGATCGGAATTCAGACACTTGTGAATTAAACACAGCGGCACAGTCAGTTATCACATCATCCATGGCATCAAACCAGTATATCTGGTCTCTGATTTTTTTTTCAACCCTGTCGATAACTCCTATCTCAAAGCGCCACTCCTTGAGTAGTTCAAAGATCTTGGTGTTTCTACGATTTATAGATCTTCTTATCTTGCGCTGTTCTTCCAGACCAATTGCTGATAAAAATAGTTTTTCCCTGTAGTCCCAGTTTTCATCATCAAGGGTTTTTATCTCACGAATAGTTTTGATAAATTTTTCTATTTGAAAAACTTCATCTACAAAAGCATCACCCTCATCAATATCTCTTAAAATATTTTTTGGGCGAATGTTGCCGACCTGAATATTATCTCCCAGGGCTATAATACTTTCAACCCCGATAGTTGTACCAAGCATTGCCTTAAGGACTTCCTGCTCTCCCACTTCAATTTTTTTTGCTATCTCAATTTCCCCTTCACGGCTAAGAAGTGTAACAAGCCCCATTTCCCTCAAATACATCTTGACAGGGTCAGTTACCGCTCCAAAATCAGCAGCAGAAATTTCAATACCGGAACTCTTTTTATCCTCAGACTTATCGCCTTTCTTTTTCTGTCCTTCCTCAATCTTGATGTTCATTTCACTGAACATCATAAGGGTTTCTTCAACCTGATCAGGTATTAGCATATCATCAGGAAGCACCTTATTAATCTCGTCATAGGTTAAAAAACCCTCTTTTTTTCCTTTTTTTACAAGCTTTTCAAAATCTTTGTTAGTTTTTGCTTTTTTTGCCTCAGCACTTTGTTTATTCAGAGCTGCTTTTTTTTTGGCTTTTTCTCCCTTTGTTTTTTCAGCGGAAGCCGCAACTTTTTTTGTCTTAGAATCTTTTTTTACCTTAGATTCTTTTTTTACCTTAGATTCTTTTTTTGCCTTAGATTCTTTTTTTGCCTTAGACTCTTTTTTTGCCTTAGACTCTTTTTTTGCCTTAGACTCTTTTTTTGCCTTAGATTCTTTTTTTACCTTAGAATCTTTTTTTGTCTTAGATTCTTTTTTTACCTTAGAATCTTTTTTTGTCTTAGATTCTTTTTTTGTCTTAGATTCTTTTTTTGCCTTAGATTCTTTTTTTGTCTTAGAAACTTTTTTTGTCTTAGATTCTTTTTTTATCTTAGAAACTTTTTTTGCCATAGAGATTGACCTCCTGCGAACTCCAGTATAGAAGCTATCTCAAAATAAATCTAAGTGCCCCTGGCGGTGTTACAATGCGGCTCAAAATGCTCACATACTAACTGTATGCTCTGCTTTCTCGCCCCTTTGTGCCTTACCAGGAACCCTAATCTTTTTTTGAGATAGCTTCTAGTTATTTCCTATTTCCCAACCTGACTCTGCTTTTCTTTTAACATCTTTAAGTGCTGCTGTTTTTCTTCAAGCAGTCTGGAAACAAGTTCATCATCATTTTTTTTACATGCATCCCTGATTTTTCGGGTCAGATCTGCCCCCTGGTTATTATTGCTGCTCAAAAACTGATCTATGAGTTTAAGACATCCGTCCTTATCCCAGGCCCAGAGATCATTTTCAATCGACAGGGAGGCAATCAAGATCTCCTGTTCTTTGTTTTCAGCAAATATCACAGGATCAACAGAGTTAAAGTCATCAAATCGGTAACCTTTGCTCTCAATTGCCTGCCCAATTTTTTTAAGGTCATCATTTTGAAAAAAAGAAAGTACCGCCCTTCTTTTAATATCAGGTAATAACTCAGGAAATCTCAGCATCATTGCGATTATCAGTTTTTCCATTTCATTCAGCTTTAAAAGGGAATTACCTTGCTGCTTATTTTCAGAATAATTCTTTTTTTCAGGCCCGCGAGCAAAAACCGGTCTTTGGCCCGGATTTTCAATATTACCTTGTAAAGCTCGCGATGCAGTTCTTACCTTTTCAAGAATTGCCGCCTCATCAATTCCTATTCTTTCTGCCAGTTGATTAATATATAGTGACCTTGCTACGTTATCCTTTACAGCTGCAAGGTATCCCTCCATGTCTGACACAATCCGAATTTTACCTTCAACCGAAACTCCATGTTTATTTATCGCCGACTCAATTAAAAAAGACACAATACCAAGCGCTCCTTCGGCGAGCTTATTAAAGGCTTCTGAGCCAAATTCAAAAAGATAAGAATCTGGATCATATCCTTCAGGGAGCACAAGAATCCTTGCATCCATATATCCTTTTTCAAGCACATCAACACTTCGCTGAGCAGCCTTTATACCTGCTTCATCTGAGTCATAAACAAGTATAACCTTGGAGGCATAACCTTTAAGAAGCCTCATATGCTCAGGTGTTAACGCCGTACCCAAAGTTGCAACAGAATTTTTTATGCCGTGTTGAAAAAGTGATAAAAAATCGAAATATCCTTCTACAATAAATGCTATTCCTGATTCACGACAAGCCTGCTTTGCAATATGCAGACCGTAAAGGGATCGACTTTTGTTATATAAAGGTGTTTCAGGTGAATTAAGATACTTCGGCAACGAATCATCCATTACCCGTCCACCAAAGCCAATAACTCTCCTGCCAATATCTGAAATCGGGAAAATTATTCTGTCTCTGAACCGGTCGTAATATCCACCCTTTTTCCGTTGGACTATAAGGCCTGATTTTTCCGATATTTCTTCAGGTATTCCTTTCTTAAACAAATATTTTACAAGGTTATCCCATCCATTTGGGGCATATCCCATATTTAAGGCATCAACAGACTCTCTTTTTATCCCACGCTTTTTTAGATATTCAACAGGTCTTTTCCCAACAGGGTCTTTGAGCAGGTTAAAACGGAAAAAATTCATTGCAAGTTCATTCACTGCAACTATTTTTTCCTTTTCACTTGTTTGCTCCTTTTGTTTTTGAGACTGAACCGGGATATCTATTCCATACTTTCTTGCAAGTATACGAGAAGCTTCCGGAAATGAGATTCCTTCATGCTTCATAAGAAAACTAAAAACATTTCCTCCGGTACCACACCCAAAGCAATAAAACATCTGTTTTGGAGAACTTACGGTAAACGAAGGAGTCTTTTCAGAATGGAAGGGACAAAGCCCTAAGTGGTTCTTACCAGCCTTTTTTAATAAAACAACTTCCGAAACAACATCGATAATATCGGCAGTATTTCTGATTTCGGCTATCTTATCTTCCGGAATAAAATTCGTCAATGAACACAGCCCCCACCGATAAAATTTAAATAAATAAAGGTATATAACTGTAAATACAATATATGCCCTGAGAACTTTGCATAAAGGTACTTTATGCAAAGTTCTCAAAACAGATATTTACCCCCCCTGAAGCGGATAATTCCGATAAATATTCAATGTATTCTCTAAGGTTAAATTTCAGCTTTCTTTGAACTTGAAAGAAAGCTGCTTTTTTCAAAGGTCCCATCTTTTATTATAATGAGTTGACATACTTAAAAGTTATATATAATAAAAGGTAAATTAATAGCGTTAAACCCCGAATCTCCATTTTACAAAATTTGAGATATTAACTTTTTTTTTGCTATTTGTCAAGGTAAAACTCTCCCAGCCTTTTTTAATAAAACCAAACGTTTATTCATAATATTTATATGCTTTCATTGTATAATCGATGTAAAATCATATAGAACAATTCTTTAGTAAATTATTTTATGTGTTTTATGAAAAGTGATCCATTTCAGCAGCCCATCTGATTTTCTTTAAAATGCCAGAAACACACTAATAAGAGTGTTTATTAATAAATAGTTTTAATAAGCTGTGATTGAAACGAATATATACTTAAGTTGAGATATAAAATTGAAGTTTTTTGTACTTTTTGGATAAATTCAAGAATTATCAGAAAAATTACTGCTGAATTACTATAAAGAATAACCGATGGTTAAATTACCACCGAGACGGGTTACGATTTGAGGTCTTTGCATAGTGTAACTATTTGTAGAAAACCTCTCCAACCATTTCTTTAATCCCTGCAGCTGCCATTTCATCTGCAGTAACCCAACGCCCTTTTCGCTTAATAAAAGAATTCAGGTTAAAAAGGTTTTCAAATAAAGTTTTTTGAGTTTCATCAAAATGTCCTTCCCATTCAACAGACCCGTCAGCAACATTCAAGAGGTGAATATCGAATGCAACAGAAGCTGGTTTGCTTGCCGAATACCATGAACCCACCCTGTCACGGAAACTATAAACATATCCTACCAACACAGCATCAGCTTGTAAACTTTTGCCGACATTGACAATAATCTTTATGTTTGACAGGCGCTTTTCTTTTTCATTAGTCCTGCCGGGTATTACTCCAACTACTTGCTCAGGAGGTATCAACTCAAAGGTCTTTTTCTTTTTCATTATTGAAACCAGATGCTCTGAAAGAATCGCACCAGCATTTTTTTCTACTTTTCCTGTCACAAAAACATTTCCACAGATCGGGCACCTGATGCTGGCTTTTTCCCCATATATAGTTGTTATATCTTTAAAAGGATAGATCAGAATTTTTTTGTGCCCTGTAAGGCTAAGAGGTTTCTTAGGGGTGGTTATTTTTGAAGCACAGGAAAATAAAAGCAGACATACCGGAATCACTAAAAAAAGATTTCTATTCATGTCAATTTATTCCTGAAAGTTACAGGTTAAATTATAATACGCCTTTAGTAGAAGGGATTTCATTCATTTTATCAGTTTTTGAAACAGCCATATTAAGAGCCCTGCCCAGTGCTTTGAAAATAGATTCAATAATATGGTGTTCATTTTCGCCATAACTTACATTTATATGCAGATTCATCCCTCCTCGTGTTGAAAAAGCCCTAACGAATTCTTTTGCAAGATAAACGTCAAATTCACCTGGAGAAAAAACAGTATCCGGAACATTGTAGACAAGAAAGGGTCTGTTGGATAAATCTATAGAAACCGCTGCAAGTGCTTCATCCATCGGTATAACCGCATGTCCATAACGTCTGATTCCTTTCCTTGTACCAAGAGCCTCGTTTAAAGCGTTCCCCAAAACCAGACCCACATCCTCAACAGTGTGATGGAAATCTATTTCAATATCCCCCTTGGCAACTACAGAAAGGTCAAACAATCCATGTGCTGAAAATAGAGACAGCATATGATCAAAAAATGGAATGCCGGTAGAAATTTCATTTTTACCCACCCCATCCAGATCTATACTTATGCTTATTCCTGTTTCATTTGTTTTTCTTTCAATACTTGATTGACGTGGCATAGTGAAATATTTCCTTGTAGACTATTTTATGTTTTCGGACAAAATTTTTGAATTGAAGCTGATTTTGAAAAGCTCTGAATATATAACAAACAAAAACAAAACGGTCAATTTAAAACCTGTGCTGGTTTTTAAATCTATCGTTATAGCTCCGGTAAGTTTATGGATTCTAGTTTTTGATATTTAAAATTAAAACTATAATATTTTATGATTTATGACAAGTCTTTTAAATATGGAGCATGAAACCCTTACAAACCAGTTGTTACCCTTTTATGATTTCCTTAGCAAGTTCAATGTAATCAATAGCCCCGTAACTGCTGCGCCTGTAAAAAACCACCGGTTTTCCAGCATCCACACTGGTTGAAATTGTCGTATTTACCCTAATTACTGCATTATAAAGGAGGCTTTTGTATCTTTTATCGTCAGACAACTTGTCAAGTATCCTATGGCTTACACCTGTTCTACTATCAAAAAATGTAGCAACGATTCCGGAAATATCAAGCACGGGGTTTATCTCTTCCTTTATCAACCTTATAGTGTCAAATAAACCTTCCAGCGCAGCAAACGCATATGGTTGTGTCTGACAAGGTATAAGAACCTCAGAGGCAAAAGCAAATACATTAACTGTAAGCAATGAAAGGCTTGGCGGTGTATCCATAAGTATGAAATCGTATTCTTCTACAATACAACCAAGAGCATCTTTTAACCTGTTCTCCCTGCCTTCAACATCAATAAGCTCAATCTCTGCTCCGGCAAGGTCAACATGGGATGGAATAAGCTCAAGCCCTTTCCATTCAGTACCGACAATCGTCTCCCGGACAGATACATTATTTCCAGTAGAAACAAGATCGTATACTGTTTTCATTTCACCGCTTACATCAACACCAAGTCCTATAGTGGCGTTATGTTGAGGGTCCATATCAACTATTAGAACTTTTTCACCTTTCAGTGAAAGTGCTGCTCCAAGGTTTACAACGGTTGCGGTTTTTCCAACCCCGCCTTTTTCATTAGCAACAGCAATTATTCTTGCCTGTTTCGAACTCATTTGTTTGTCTCCTGTAGCTTAAATTCTTCAATTCTTAAACGCTGACATTCATAAAAACATTTTCCTATGATCAATTAAGCTGGCTGTCAATAATATAATAAACAGGAAGCTTCAAAACCAAACAAAAAAGTTGTATTATTGAACTTTATACATGATATATTATCACTTGGACTTATAAAGTCAGTATATTATTCTCCTGTTAAAATTTTTTATTTAATGTAAAATATATTATTTTTTGATAAAAGAATGGGAAAAGGTTTATTATTTAGCTTTAACAATAATTTTGACATAAGCATAAACTGCTTTAGCACTGAATAATTCGATCATGAGTTCAACCGGTTGAGTCATTCCGTAAAAGACAAGGTCAAAAACTGATATTATAAAGGTTAACTATGATTATAACAGAAATACTTGCAAGAAACAGGCGCATGTATGAAAACGAATCTGCCCTGGTTGAAATAGAACCGGAAAGAAACCGACGTAAGAAATTCACATGGAAGCAGTTTGACGATCAATCTAGTCAGATTGCACAGGCTCTTATATCGTACGGAGTAATAAAAAACGACCGTGTTGTTCAATTAATGATGAACTGCATTGAATGGCTGCCTGCATATTTCGGAATACTTCGTACAGGAGCACTATCGGTTCCCCTCAATTTTCGTTTTGATGCTAAAACAATAGAAAAATGTATAAGTACTGCCGAAGCGAAAGTATTGATTTTTGGTGAGGAATTTATCGACCGTATCAATACAATAAAAACACAACTGGACCGGTATGTCAAAACGTACATATTTGTTGGTCCTGAAGAAATGCGCCCTGAATATTCACTATCATACTATGACATCCTGAATTCATATAGTTCCGTTGATCCTAAAATAGATATTAAAATATCAGATGACGCCGCCTTGTATTTTACTTCAGGCACAACCGGAACCCCCAAAGCAACGCTTCTAACACACAGGAACCTTGAATTTGCCTGTTATGTGGAAAACTTACATCACAAGCAAACGCATGAAGATAATTTTCTTTGCCTGCCACCTCTGTACCATACCGGGGCAAAGATGCACTGGTTCGGAAATTTCCTTGTCGGAGCAAAGTGCGTTATCCAAAAAGGCATTAACCCAAAGTATATTCTTCAAACAATTTCTGAGGAAAAGATAACAATTGTATGGCTTCTAGTACCGTGGGCACTTGATATACTTCTTGCAATAGAAAACAAAGATGTAAAACTTAGTGATTACAAACTTGATCAATGGCGCCTTATGCATATCGGCGCACAACCTGTGCCTCCAAGTCTTGTAAAGGAGTGGCAGAAATTTTTCCCGAGCCAGCAGTACGACACCAACTACGGACTGACCGAATCTACCGGCCCCGGCTGTGTTCATCTTGGAATTGAAAATATGAACAAGGTTGGTGCCATTGGTATTCCGGGTTTTGACTGGGAAGTAAAAATTGTAAATGACAATCTTGAAAAAGTTTCAAAAGGTGACACAGGAGAATTACTGGTCAAAGGTCCTGGAGTTATGAAAGAGTACTATAATAACCCTGAGGCTACGGCTGCAACTATCGTCGATGGCTGGCTTCTTACAGGAGATATGGCTCGTCAGGATGAAGATGACTTTATATGGCTTGTGGACAGAAAAAAGGATGTTATTATATCAGGCGGTGAAAACATATTTCCCGTGGAAATAGAAGATTTTCTCCAGACCAATCCGAAAATCCAGGATGTTGCGGTCATAGGAGTTCCAAGCCTTAGACTGGGAGAGATTGTCGCGGCCGTAATTCAGATAAAACCCGGACAAAAGATCACAGGGGAAGATCTTGATGAATTCTGTAACAGTCTGCCAAGATACAAAAGGCCACGGAAATATGTTTTCAACGAAGTTCCGAGAAACCCTACCGGTAAAATAGAAAAACCCAAACTAAGAAAGCTTTACGGTGAAAAACAAAAAAACCTTTAATAATATACAAAAAGCCCCGCAATAAAAATTACGGGGCTTTTTGGTTTAATAAAAATCACTGAATAATGCCCACCCAGAAATAGGATAATTTGAGCCTGACGCCGAAATCGGCCAAATTAGTCATTTCTGGATGGACACTAATAATTATTTTACTTCTTCAAAATCAGCATCTACAACATCATCATCCTGAGGAGGAGCATTTTCCTGTTCGGCCCCGGGAGCATCGCCAGGTGCTTCTTGCGCACCAGCTTCTGCAGACTGCTTATACATTTCTTCTGCTAATTTATGGGATGCCTGGGTAAGCTCTTCATTAAGCTGTTTGATCTGCTCTGCGTCTTCACCCTCCATGGCCGTTTTCAAGTTGCTTATAGCATTTTCAACATTCGTTTTTGTTTCTTCATCTATCTTGTCTCCAAGCTCCTTGATTGACTTCTCAGTCTGGTAAATCATTGAATCAGCCATGTTTCTTGCTTCAACCAGATCTTTTTTCTTTTTATCCTCATCGGCATGTAACTCAGCCTCTTTAATCAAATTATCAATTTCCTCCTGGTCAAGTCCTGATGATGCAGTAATCTGAATCGACTGTTCCTTCCCTGTTGCAAGGTCTTTTGCGGACACATTAACAATACCGTTTGCGTCAATATCAAAAGCAACTTCAACTTGAGGAACCCCCCTGGGCGCAGGCGGTATGCCCACAAGTTCAAACCTGCCAAGTGTTTTGTTACCTGTAGCTATTTCCCGCTCACCCTGAAGTACATGAACGGAAACAGCAGGCTGATTGTCTGCAGCAGTCGAAAAAACCTGGCTCTTTTTTGTAGGAATGGTAGTATTCTTTTCAATCAATTTTGTCATAACACCACCCAGAGTCTCAATTCCAAGAGAAAGAGGCGTAACATCAAGAAGAAGAACATCTTTCACATCTCCCTTTAACACACCTCCCTGAATTGCAGCTCCCAAAGCAACGACTTCATCAGCATTTACTCCCTTGTGAGGGTCTCTTCCGAATATTTTCTTAACCATTTCCTGAACAGCAGGCATGCGGGTCATACCACCAACTAAAATAACCTCATTTATGTCATTAGTTGACAGCCCCGCATCTTTTATAGCTGTTCTACAGGGTGCTTCAATATTTTTAAGAAGATCCGAAATAAGGTCCTCAAGCTTTGCCCTTGTAACTTTAATATTAAGATGCTTCGGACCGCTTGCATCAGCGGTAATAAAAGGCAGGTTGACATCGGTCTCCACAGCTGTGGAAAGCTCCATCTTTGCTTTTTCAGCGCCTTCTTTCAACCTTTGAAGGGCCATTTTATCTGATCTTATATCGATCCCCTGTTCTTTTTTGAATTCATCCGCCAGATAATCTATCAAACGAAGGTCAAAATCCTCACCACCAAGATGTGTATCTCCATTTGTAGACTTGACCTCAAAAACACCATCACCTATTTCAAGAATTGAAATATCAAATGTGCCGCCTCCAAGGTCAAAAACCGCTATCATTTCTTCTTTCTTCTTATCAAGACCGTATGCAAGAGATGCAGCGGTCGGCTCATTTATTATTCTCAACACATTAAGGCCGGCAACTTTTCCTGCATCTTTGGTTGCCTGTCTCTGGCTGTCGTTAAAATAGGCAGGTACTGTAATAACAGCATCTGTTACAGTCTCTCCAAGGTACTCCTCGGCAGTATTCTTAATATTGGCAAGAATAAATGAAGATATTTCAGCAGGGCTGTGTTTATTATCCCTGAGTATAATACGTGTGTCTCCGTTTGATGCCTCTTCCATTATGAACGGAAGTATCTTTAAATCTCTCTGGACTTCAGGCGATGAAAACTTCCGGCCTATAAGTCTTTTTACGCCAAAAACTGTGTTTTCGGGGTTTGTAATAGCCTGCCTCTTTGCAATTTGTCCTACAAGTCTTTCATCGCTATCAGAAACAGCAAAAATTGAAGGAGTAGTGCGCCCCCCCTCAGGGTTTGTAATTACCTTAGCGTCACCACCCTCCATAACTGCAACGCATGAATTTGTTGTACCTAGATCAATTCCAATTACTTTGCCCATTTTGTTTTCCTCCCTCTGGAATAATATATACTTATCATATAAAATATCTGTTAATTTTCTTCAATTTTCAAATCATCATCACTGTTTTTCATTTTTGCTGTTGAAACAACAACCATAGCGGGTCTTAGCAATCGATCATGCAGCATATACCCCTTTTGAAGTTCCCTGATTACAGTGTTTTCAATATATTCGTCAGTTTCTTCATTCATTACAGCCTGATGAAAATTCGGGTCAAAAGTCTCTCCAAAAGCTTTGATCGGTTTTGCATTAAACTTTTCTAGTACTTTTAAGATTTCCTTATGGGTCATATCGACCCCTTCAACAACACAGTTGTTTTCCGATTCGTTTTCAGCAGACTCAATAGCCCGTTCAAGGTTGTCCACTACAGAAAGTATTTCTTTTATTAAAGCTTCATTTGCAAACTTTCTAAATTCATCCCTTTCTCTGGAAAGGCGTTTTTTGTAATTTTCAAACTCAGCCGACAATCTTATGAAACGGTCATAAGATTCTTTCGCATCATTTTTCGCAGCCTCAAGTTCATCTTCTATATCCTTTTCAGGTTCTTCAGCATTTTCATCATCGCTGCTAATACCATCTTCCTCTGATTCTTCATCCTGTAAATCAATAGTCTTTTTCTCAACATCTTCTTTAATTTCTTTTTTATTCCTTTTTGCCACTTTTTAAAATCCCCATTATCCAGAATGAATCGAGTAAGGAGTTGTTAATCAACCCTAATATCCATAAAATTACGATTAAAATAAAATATATTCAAATTCCATATAAGCTTTAGAAAGTCTGAAGCAAAATTATAAGTTAAATCAAAATTGATAAACTCGTAAAAAAAAACAACCTGTGACAAAGTATAAATCTTAAAACACTATAAATAGTGGTTGATCAAAAATGAATACATGCATTTAGTATGTCTATCTTCAGATCAAGGGCTATAACTCTGTAGGTAGAGACTTTTTACGACGCCATCAAAATTTAATGAAAAAGTAAGACTATATAAAACGATGTCAAGAGGTAAAAACTATTGTATTTATCAATAAACCAAAAGGTGTCTTTACATTAGCCCGCTTTTTGTACTGCATATGCATTGAATTCAAACATTACTCGAGGTATATTACTAAATATCAAAAACCAATATAGTCAATATATCCTGCCTGTTAGCACATACGAGTCAGAATTGCCCACACGAATTTAAAACAAAGATAAAGGTTTTCAGAGGTCTCTATGAAATTTATTAATCCTTAAAAAGTATGACAGGTGACTAAGTAATCCCTCAATGACAGGGCGTATACAAGAAATAGTGTTTTTCTAGTTGTAAAGGCATTTGTTTAGTATGCCTGTGACATCCGGCCAAACTTAAGACACAGTAATGCCAATGTAGCAGGATTGACGACGAAAAAAACAAACAGTGGATTTTCAATAAGGGGGCCTGATTGTGCACCCTCCATCGAACCTCTCCAAAAGACACATGTTGCAATCAATCGGGATCAACCACGACACAGACGGCTTCCCTTATCGCTGCTTCCTTCCGGACCTGACGAAGTTCAAGAGCATCTGTTGCGCGGCGGCCGATCATTACAGCTCGCATCCCTGGTAAGGCCCTAAGGACGGAATTCAGTCTCGCATAAGCGGATTTCGAGTATAGGACACCGCTAACTCCCCACCTAGCACAATCAGGTTTAGTCTGTATAGTCCCAATATTTTTTTATTTCAAGAAAAATAAAATATTATAAATAAACCTTTTCAATATAATAGAATTAAACCCAAATCTATTATAGTATATCCCATATTTTAATAGTAAATATTGGGACTGTTCACCCGTAACATTCTTATTGACATTGTTATGCTCATATCATAATTGTCAGAAAATATTGGGATTAAAGATCGAATAAGCCAAACTTGGCAGGAGGCAAAACAGGAATTTTAGATTTTTCCAGGGCCCTTGTGTCCCCAATAGTAGCAAATTTTGATGTAGAACAGTTATTCTATAAATATGGGATAAAAAAAGTTTCCGAGTTAATACATGCCGGCATCACAAAAAGGCTCACATAAAAAATTTCTGCAGGCTGTTAAAGTTATTGTAACAGAATACAGAATGCTTGAAAAAAACGACTCAATTCTTGTTGCTGTTTCCGGAGGTCCTGATTCAGCAGCTCTTCTACATGTGTTAAATACTCTTGCTCATTTTTATTATCTAAAGCTTGGCATCATACACCTAAATCACTCTCTCAGAGGATCTGATTCAGACAGAGACGCAACCTTTGTTCAATATCTTTCCAAAAAATATAATCTCCCATTATATTCACAAAAAAAGGATATCTACACTTATAAAAAAAAAAACAAATTGTCTCTGGAAGAGGCTGCAAGACAGGTTCGCTATAATTATTTCATAAAAACTGCAAAAGAACATGGCTTTAATAAAATTGCAGTCGGACATAACCAGAATGATAATGCAGAGCTCATATTAATGAACCTTTTCCGTGGAAGCGGCACTCTTGGAATTTCCGGTATTCCACCGGTAAGAGACAATATTATCCGCCCTCTTATAAATATTCCCAGATCACAGATTCTCAAATATCTTGGGGAAAACAAACTTGATTATGTATCTGATGATTCCAACTATGATACCGTATTTCTTAGAAACAGAATCCGGCATGAACTTCTTCCACTTTTAGCCGAATCATACAATCCTAATATAATTCAAGCTCTTAATCGACTTGGCTCAATCATTAAGGCTGATGAAAATTGGATAGATGAAATTATTAAATCTAATTTTGAAAAAACGGTTTCGGTTATAAATCCCGAAAAACTTTCTATTCCGGTTGGGGATGTGAAAACATTTCATATAGCAGTTGCAAGAAGAATCATCAGAAAATCGATCAGTGAAATAAAAGGTAACTTAAGGGGAATTACACATTCTCACATTGATGCAATTATTAATCTTGTTGAAAATAAAGATGCTTTTTGCAGCCTTGACCTGCCGGATCGTATCAGGATAACAAAAAAAGAAGAAAACCTCTTTATAACAAAAGAAGAAAAACCACTGCGATCCCTAAGGAAAACACCGGATAAAAACCGCTTGATTAATTTTGAGTATTCTTTTTTTGTTTCCGGTTTTAAGCCGCAAACTGCTTTCATTAAGGAAGCGGGCATTAAACTGGAATTCTCTGAAACAGATATTAATAATCATTTCACTATCAGTAATGCTGGACAAGAAACAGCCTTTCTTGATATGAACAGATTAAGCTTTCCTTTAACCATAAGGAATCATCAACATGGTGACCGCTTTAGGCCTTTGGGAATGAAAGGAACCCAGAAAATAAGCAGGTATTTTTCAAACAATAAAATTCCTGTTTCACAGCGTTTAAAAAGTCCGGTATTACTAAGCGGAGACAGGATTATATGGGTTGTCGGCCATAGAATTGATGAAAAATATAAGGTAACAGCTTCAACTGAAAATATACTTAAAGTCGAGGTTAGGGTTGAGGATTAAAATACCCGGGATCATTCTTTAAAATTTTTCATCTTATGAAAGAGGGCATATCGAACGTCCGGCTGTTGAGGGATTTACGACGCCATCAAAATTGATAAACTCGTAAAAAGTCAACCCGGATGGCAAAGTAAAAAGTTCAAGATCAAGGCGCCGCAAATTCCGAGGAATGAGGCGTACTTATCGTACGCCGCAGTGACGAGGGATGCAGCGCAACGCAGATATTGGACTTTTTACGAAGTCATCAAAATTCATTCCCTTGCCGAATAAGTATTAATGCTTAATGTTGATATAACGAATCTTTTGAAATAAATATAATTCAGGAGGGAACATCTATTGAATCAGTTTTATAAAAATCTCTCATTATGGATCATTATCATTCTGATGATGGTCATGCTTTACAATATGTTCAACCCGCAACAATTGGCCAATAATAAAATCAGCTATTCTGACTTTATTGCAATGGTTGATCAGGAACAGGTATTTGAGGTCGTTATCCAGGGGCAGGACCTCGCTGTAACTGACTCAAACGGCAGAAAATTAAATGTATTCGCACCTGAAGATGCCGACCTTATAAGAATTCTTAGAGAAAAAGGTGTATCAATCAAGGCAAAACCACCTTCTGAATCTTTTTCACTTATATCTCTTATAATTTCATGGCTGCCAATGATTCTGCTAATTGGAGTTTGGATTTTTTTCATGCGCCAAATGCAGGGTGGAGGGGGAAAAGCTCTTTCCTTTGGAAAAAGCCGTGCACGGCTGCTGTCTGATACTGCTGAAAAGGTTACATTTGCCGATGTTGCAGGAATTGATGAAGTAAAGGAAGAGCTTGTTGAGATTATTGACTTTTTAAAGGAACCTAAAAAATTCACCCGGCTTGGAGGCCGTATACCTAAGGGCGTACTTTTGATGGGCTCACCGGGAACCGGAAAAACTCTTCTGGCCCGTGCCATTGCGGGTGAGGCAGAAGTGCCTTTTTTCAGTATAAGTGGATCGGATTTTGTTGAAATGTTTGTTGGCGTAGGAGCTTCAAGGGTTAGGGATCTTTTTATACAGGGCAAGAAAAATGCCCCGTGTATTATATTTATCGACGAAATTGACGCCGTGGGAAGGCATAGAGGGGCCGGCCTTGGCGGAGGTCATGATGAAAGGGAACAGACTCTAAACCAGCTTCTGGTTGAAATGGACGGTTTCGAATCAAATGAAGGCGTAATACTAATATCCGCCACCAACCGCCCGGATGTCCTCGATCCCGCACTTTTACGTCCCGGACGTTTTGATCGTCAGATTGTGGTCTCACTTCCCGATATAAAAGGTCGTGAAGCAATCCTGACAGTCCACATGAAAAAAACACCTATTGATGAAGATGTTAATACACTTGTACTTGCAAGAGGAACCCCCGGTTTTTCCGGAGCTGACCTTGAAAACCTTGTTAATGAGGCGGCCCTTCTTGCGGCAAAAACAAACCGTGAAAAACTTAAGATGGAAGATTTTGATGAGGCAAAAGACAAAGTGTTTATGGGACTTGCCCGTAAGTCAAAAGTGATTTCCGACTATGAAAAGAAGGTCACAGCTTACCATGAAGGTGGTCATGCTCTTGTTGCCCGTTTTCTGCCTTATACTGATGAGGTTAACAAGGTAACTATCATTCCAAGGGGTCGTGCGCTTGGCATTACCTGGTATTTGCCAAGTGAAAGCGACTTTGTATACAAAGATCAGCTTCAAAGCAGGCTGTCTGTAGCATTTGGAGGCAGGGTAGCCGAAGAGCTTATTTTCAGCAGAATAAGCACCGGTGCTTCTAATGATATAAAACAGGCAACTGAAATCGCAAGTAACATGGTAAGAACCTGGGGCATGAATGAAGAGCTTGGACCCATTTCCTATGCAAAAGGCGATGATCAGGTTTTTCTTGGCCGTGAAATCGCCCAACACAGAGATTATTCTGAAGAAACAGCGAAAAAAATTGATGCGGAAATACATAAGCTGGTGACTGACAGCTATAACGTAGCTAAAAAGGCTCTTGAAGAAAATATTGATGTGCTTCACAAGCTTATGGAGCTTCTGCTTGAAAAAGAGACAGTGCTTGGTGCAGAACTGGATGAACTTATTCTCTCAATGAGACCAGGTTTTGAGTTTCCCTCTAACTTTCCGGCAAACAAAGTGACAGTAGAACCGGATGAACCAGAAGAACCGGATGAAACGAAAGAAGATAAAGAACAGGAGTCCTGATTCTTTGAAAGAATCAAAATTATGAGTACAAAGACACTTTCATGGAAAAACCATACTCTTGAATTCGGAAAACGCACATGCATAATGGGAATCCTGAATATTACTCCTGATTCATTTTCAGACGGAGGATCTTTTATAAAGAAAGATACAGCTGTTCTCCATGCCCGGAAAATGGTAGAAGCCGGTGCTGATATTATCGATATCGGTGGAGAGTCAACCCGCCCCTTTTCCGAACCTGTTTCTAGTGATAAAGAGATCATGCGCGTATTACCTGTAATCGAAGAGATTGCAAATCATGTTTCCGTTCCAATTTCCATAGATACAACAAAAGCCGAAGTAGCAAAAAAGGCCTTAGAAGCTGGTGCTTCGATTATAAATGACGTGAGTGCATTCAGGCTGGATCCGGGAATGGCTGAAATTGCTGCAAAATATAAAGTACCGGTGATTATCATGCATATGAAAGGAACGCCAAAAACTATGCAGGTTTCACCTGAATACCGAGACCTGGTTGGTGAAATTAAAGAGTTCCTTGAAAATGCCATATCTGATGCTGAGACAAAAGGCGTTTTAAGGTCTAATATTATTATCGATCCGGGTATAGGATTCGGTAAGACTATTGAACACAATCTAAAACTTATAAAACAGATATACAAATTCAAAGATATGGGTTGTCCGGTTCTTATTGGCCCTTCAAGAAAGGCTTTCATAAGAACTATTCTTAAAAAGGATTCTGAAAAGGAATTGAGTCCGGACCAACAGGTTGTTGAAACCGGCACACAGGCAACAATATCTGCAGGTATTCTAAATGGTGCCGATATAGTTAGGGTTCATGATGTTGCAAACACTTTTGCAACTGTTAAAGTCATTGATGCCTTAAGGAACGTTG
Organism: Desulfobacterales bacterium; assembly: GCA_018693105.1. Lineage (GTDB taxonomy): Bacteria > Desulfobacterota > Desulfobacteria > Desulfobacterales > SURF-7 > JABHLN01. The sequence continues at coordinate 42,127 of JABHLN010000015.1, forward strand.
AATAAGGTTTCTCTCTCAAGGAACTTTTGTCAATAAAAGGATAAAATCATATGCTGCTTGTAATCGATGTCGGAAATACCAATATGGTAATAGGAGTTTTTGACGGTGACAATCTGATAAAAGACTGGCGGATTCGCACCGAAAGAAACAGGACTGCTGACGAATTCGGAGTTCTTGCGAGTAATCTTATTACAGGGAGCGGTATCAACATGATAGATATAAAAAAGACTGTTATATCTTCTGTAGTACCGCCTGTTGCCGCAGCTCTTGATTTATTCTGCAAAAAATATTTTTCGCATGCACCTATTTGGGTTGATGCAAAATCATCTGCCAACATGCCGATACTATATACAAACCCCGACGAAGTTGGAGCCGATAGAATCGTAAATTCAATAGCTGCATATGAGAAATATAAAACCAGCCTTATAGTAATTGATTTCGGAACGGCAACAACCTTTGATGCTATTTCATCAAAAGGCGAATATATAGGTGGTGCAATTACACCTGGAATTATGATCTCAGCGGATGCACTCTTTATGAAGGCATCCAAGCTTCCCCGTGTCGATCTTATGACACCTCCCGAAAAGGTAATTGGGAGAGATACCTTAAGCAGTATAAAGTCTGGTATTATTTATGGATGTGCATCTCTTGTAGATGGTATGGTAAAGCGAATGTCCGAAGAAATGGGTTCAAACCCGAAAATTATCGCCACAGGGGGGCTTGCCGAAATTATAAAAAATATTTCAGGCACTATTGAATCTATTGAACCGGACTTGACCCTCGAAGGCCTTAAAATTATCAGCAATAATATTTAATCGGGGTTAATACCTATTTACGTTGAATATGTCCTGCAAAACCTTTGATACTGTTTTTTATAAAATCAAGTTCTCTGTTCTGCATATTCTTATTTAAACTGTCAAATCCGGCCATATTAATGTCTTCAGCAATAAGTCGTTTTATACAATTTTCGATAAAATCCTCCTTATCATAATTCACCATTTCTTCTATTATGACTTTTTCCCAGAAAAAAATCTGTTTCCGGTGCCTTAATAGCAATTCAACAGCATTTTCTTTAATACCAAAATGTCCGTAACATATAAAATATGGTTTAACATCAATGAGAGTATCCAGGCTTTTTATGGCAATATCCAGATAAAACTTTGGCGGAGTTGCAGGACGCAGGTAATCTCCAGAGGGAAAAGAAAAAAGAACACCACCGGTTTCTCCTGCAAATAAATATTTTCCCGTTAGATAGCTTACATGGTGAGGTGAATGCCCCGGAGTAATAATCGGTGTTATATGGTCCGAACTAAAATTTTCCGCATCAACAAGAAGTTCTGAATGAACCGGTTTCATCTTCTCATAGGCAACAGCAATATCACCAAGTGTCTTTACCGATCCTTCCCATAAACGTTCCGGATCTGCAAGATGCGAAATTCCTGATTTATGACATACTACCTGTGTTTCAGGAAAATGATTTATAAAATCACCAATACCACCTGCATGATCAATATGTATATGTGTAATGAATATATAGTCAAGATGATACACTCCAAGCTCTTTTAGAGCCTCCGCCAGACCACCTGAAGTAACCGCCGGCCCCACATCAACAAGATATGTAATCTCACCTTTATACAACCACGAGCCGATAAAATCGTTAAAGCCGGGTATTGGCGGCAGAAGCATTATTAGATACAGGTCGTCTGATATTTTAATTGTCCTTGTTCCCATAATAGAACCAGTTTTTTTCATGTTACATATGCCAGATTATTGAGCCAGTCCATTGAGAATTAACAACCCATCATAAGATCAATCTTTCAGGGAATTGGAAAAATAATATATCTCTTGGAATGCATGGATTATAGCTGTGTTTTCCAGAGATCCGAAAGTCTTACCTATAGTAATGTCAATCCATACCCAGCTTGGACTCAAGCTTTTTGATCTCTTCTATAATAACCTTTCTTTCCACTTCGGAAAGACCTTCCTCGTTTAACCGCCTGTTAAGACCCAGAAGTATCATCTCTGTTCGATAATCAATACATGTATATTTATAATCAGTATTATCCATATTTAACGATTGTTTAAAAGCAATAAAGCTGCTTCAAATTATAACGGTAAATTCGAAGCAGCCTTATTTAAGAATAAAATTTGAAAAAATCTGATCTGCCAATCAAATACCACAGGCTATAAACTATATTATGCTTTTCCAGCGCTTTTAAGCGTTTCCTTGTAAACCCTGTAAAACATAACATGTTCAGAAATGCCCTGGGACAGTATTCGATCAAACTTATCCATATCTTTCATGTTTATTATTATATTAACGCTCTTGTTAAACGCCACCATATTATCATTTGTCCTAAACCTTTCACTCAACATAGCCACAAATATATTACGGCGAAGAGCCATGTTAAGACGCTCAAGATAAACAAGTATACCGTTTGAATCCAGGTTTCTTGTATTAAAATTCTCATTTACGATTACCAAGTCATAGGAATGGTATCGCATAGTCTTTAATGCTTCACGGATGTTCTCAGGAACAGTAACATGATATTCCATTCTTTCCAGAACAGAAACAGCATTCTTTACTATTCCCCCGTCTGATTCACAAAGAAGTGCTGTTTTACCTTCCTCTTCAATAAAATCAAAAGGTTTTTCATCAGCATCATATGAATCTTCACCATCATCCGATGAATCTACATCAAACCCAAAAGCGCTGTTATCCTCTTCTAAAGCTTCAGGTTCATTATTTTCGTTTTTCTGGGGAGGGGTTATTGATATCTTACCTTTACATTTTGGACATTTTAATGTTGTCGTTTTACCCTCGGGTATTTTTTCGTCAGGAATCTTGAATTTGCTTTTGCATTCATCACATATAATTTCCATTTTATTTAAATAACTCCTCTTTCCGAAATATTATAAACGAATTGATAAACCCGCAAATTTTCAGGCACTTATTTTTTATGTTTCCCGTAGCCCATATCAATTTCAAGTTCTTCGATATCTGTAGTGGCTTCTCCTCTGGAACTTTTCACCTTATCCATACCTCTGCCGACCTCTCCTTTTCTCGAAGCGTAGGCCATAGCTGTTTCCTCAGTTATACTGCCATTTTCATATAGATGGATAATATAGTCATCAAACGGAGTCATTCCAAAAGCCTTGCTCTGCTGCATTATTTCATAAAAGGTCTTTCCCTCTGATTCACCCTGAAGTATAGCATCTTTTACCCTTAGATTACTGCCCATGATTTCGAATGCGGCAGCTCTGCCTCCACCGACCCTGGGAAGAAGTCTCTGACAAACGATCCACCTCACAGTATCTGCAAGACGAATCCTGATCTGATTTTCCTCTTCTGTGTTAAACATACCAAGTATACGGTTGATAGTCTGTCCTGCATCAACAGTATGAAGGGTTGAGACAACCAGGTGGCCTGTTTCAGCAGCACTTAAGCCAATTTCAACTGTTTCTCTGTCACGCATCTCACCAACAAGTATGACTTTCGGAGCCTGCCTTAAAGCTGCCCTGAGTCCGCTGGCAAAAGAATCAAAATCTCCCCCAAGCTCTCTCTGGTTAAAGGTGGCTTTTTTATGAGGGTGCTGGAATTCGATGGGATCCTCAAGGGTTATTATATGCACAGACTTGTTTTCATTCATTTGATTTAATACTGCGGCAAGAGATGTGGATTTACCCGATCCGGTTGCACCTGTTACAAAAATTATTCCGTTTTTTTCCTCAGCAATGTTGAAGAACACTTCAGGGAGGGCCAGGTCTTCAATAGTCGGTATTGTTGTCTCAAGTTTTCTTAATATAATTGAATAATTGCCAAGCTGGGAAAATACGTTTACCCTGAAACGGGCTTTGCCGGCCAGGCTATACGACATGTCGCATGAACCTTCTTCTATAAGGATTTGAGAAAGGCGACGGTCCTGATTAACGAGATTCAATGCAAACATTTCAGTTTGGTACGGTGTAAGGTTCTTGAACTCAGGCTCAAGATCCACGCTGACGAGCTGTCCCGAACTTTCAACCTGAAAAGATTTCCCCACAGTTATGTTAAGGTCGGATACATTATTATGGGAATCCAGCATCCTTGATAATATATGATCGACTTCCTGTTTTTTCATGATTCTACCTCATTAATCTTGATAAACTCGCAAAAAGTTTAACCGATGGCTAAGTAAAAATCTTCATATACAAGGCATACAGAGTATGTCGAACTTCTGAACAACCGCTATAGCGCAGTAGATGGAGCTTTTTACAACGCCATCATCTTATGCCTCTGTAAAATCTGTAGGCGGTGCCTTAAGAAATGCCCTGAATTTTGCCTTCTCATTCGACTTGGCATATGCTTCTTCAGCACTTATCCACCCTTTGTTGAAAAGTTCCATAATGGCATCATCAAGGAGTTGCATCCCGTATTTTTTACCTGTCTGTATCATTGAGGGTATCTGATAGCTTTTACCTTCTCTTATAAGGTTTCTAACTGCAGAGTTTGCAATCAGAATCTCAAGCGCTGGTGCACGGCCTTTTTTGTCAATTCTTTTAAACAGAACCTGCGCAATAACAGCTCTGAGTCCATCGGAAAGAGTAGATCGTATCTGGGATTGTTCGCTTGCGGGGAAAACTTCTATAACCCTGTCAACAGTTTTTGCTGCGCTCGATGTATGCAGAGTACCAAAAACCAGATGACCGGTAGATGCCGCTTCAATAGCAAGAGAAATTGTTTCAAGGTCCCTCATCTCACCAACAAGAATAATATCAGGATCCTCACGAAGTGCACCTTTCAGTGCTGCAGTAAAAGACTTTGTGTGAAGCCCGACTTCACGATGGTTAACAATACAGGCCTGACTCACATGAACAAATTCAACAGGATCCTCAACAGTAATAATATGATCTTTTCTTGTGCGGTTTGCCTGATCAATAATTGCAGCCAGTGTTGTTGACTTTCCGCTACCGGTAGGACCGGTTACAAGCACCAGACCTCTGGGCAGTGTTGCCAGTTTTGAAATTACCTGTGGAAGTCCCAGTTGTTCAGCTGTCAAAATAGTACTTGGAATTTCCCTGAACACAGCTGCCACACCGTATTTCTGCATAAAATAGTTTGCACGGTACCTTGCAAGCCCCGGTATCTCATACCCGAAATCAGAATCACCTGTTTCTTCGAACTCCTTTACTTTATGCTCTGGAGTAATTTCATACAGCATGGCTTTCAGATCATCATTTTCAAGCACTTTATACTTGATCCTTTCCATTTCACCCCTGATTCTTAACGCAGGCGGCTGGCCGGAAACAAGATGAAGGTCAGAGGCACCTTGTTCATGCATCAATTTAAAAAAAGCATCAATTTTTGCCATATGTTACTCCTATTTTTTTAATAATAAAAAACGATGAAATTGTATTACATTGAGTTGACTGGAAACCGGTGAAGCATTAGAAACTAAAACTTTTTATTTCTAATCTTTATCATTCCCTTTTTACGATAATTATTCAGATTGAACAATCAATTTTTTTAAATTTTTAAATATTTTACCTTTGAATCTTCTTCACATGATTTTATTACACTTTCTTCATCCAAATCAAGGAGCTTTGAATGTGTTTCAAGTATCGCGCGAATCCCCATATTAAGCTTTATGCGCTGACGTTTAAGTTCCATAATTTCATCCTGGAGTTCAGCCAGCTTTGTATGGGCATTGATTAAGATTTTTTCAGCTTTAACCTCAGCTTCAGCATTAATCATCTCAGCAGATTTTCGTGCATTATTTTTCATTTCCTCTATCACTTTCTGGGAATTGAGCATAACACGCTTAAAATTTTCTTCTCGGCTTTTATAACCTTTGTTTTCTTTCTCAAGTATGCTTATTTCTTTCTCAAGTATGTCTTGTTCACCACGCAATACTCCAAACTCATCAGCAATTTTTTCAAGAAATTCATCAACTTCACTGATATCAAACCCTCTAAACCTTGTTGTAAAACGTTTTTGTTGAATATCAAGAGATGTTATTTTCATTGTTTTCCTGCCTTTCAAAATATTTTACACAAGCCTTTGAGCCAATGTGCTTAGACTCCCGACAATAAAAATTTGCAAAAATTTAATCCCCAAAACTACAATGATTGGCGCAAAATCAATACCGCTTAATGTAACAGGGAGTTTTGAACGAATCTGGTAAAGAACAGGCTCCGTAGCATCATGAATAAATCGTACTATTGGATTATAAGGATCAGGACTTACCCAGGATAAGATTGCCCTGGCAATAATTATCCAGAAATAAAACTCAAGAACATAATTTAAAAGAACTGCAACAGCAGTTATAAAATGGCTGATAACAAACATATTTAAAAAGCCTTGCTATATATCATACTTGATAGATCGTAAAATTGAACTTGATGAGTCAGTAAAAAATATTATCTTATTATAATACACTATCATAATTGAATATTTCCTATAAAATAAAGTACATCTTATGGATTAAGTCAAGATTTTTTACTTAAAACGATTAATATCATACAGAAATCACGAAAGATTTTACATATAAAACCCAAAATACTATGTCCTTCTGAAAATCAACGAATTGTATTTCATCATTTTTTTTGATACTTAAAAATATTAGTACTTCTGTATGAACTATTTATTTGCTTATTATATGAAAAATAAAAATAAAGAATAATCAGAAAAAAAGTTAAAATGAACAAATGATAAATTTTTGCATTAAGAGTCGATAATTTTTTTTGTTTAAACATATCGTAAAATATAAACATATAAAAAAAATAGACATATGTCAAGAAAATGAAATAAAAATTAAAAAATTAATTCTAGTTGCTCCAGCAATAGTACATAATGAAGAATATTCCTATTTAGAGAAAATGTTAAAATTTAAAATTAATAAAAATATTAAAAATAATAATCAAAAAGTTAAAATCCCAGTTTGTTGTGATGATGAGTATGGACTAGATTTTTCAAGGTTAATTGAAAAATTGAATATAGATAAAGATAAAATATTAGAACTATATTTCAAAAAAGTGGTGGAAGTCTAGGAACTCAAGGCTCAGCATCACATAATTTTAATCAATTAGGTATAATTAAAATTGATAAAAATGAAATCTCTGACGAAAATATTTTTGAACTTGCGATTGACTCGGGAGCTGATGAATGTATTTCTCATAATGAATTTCATGAAATTCAATGTTCAATGAGCGATATTTATAATGTAAAGAAAAAGTTAGAA
>JABHLN010000150.1 GCA_018693105.1 Desulfobacterales bacterium
ACGAGTTCATCAATCCTGATGGTGTCATAAAAAAGTCTACTTACTTCGTTATGGTATTTGAAGATTTTTACTTAATCACCGGTAATAATTTTTTCTAATTCATCAATCGTCTATTTTAAACCACCTTTTCTTAAGGATTGTTGATTGAGTTTTCCAAAATATATCTGGTCGGATCATTCACGCCTGCTTCACTAAAACCCTTTTCTCGGAGAATACAACTATCGCACTGCCCGCATGCCCGGCCTTCTATGGAAGGATCATAACAGCTGTGTGTAATTGAATAATCAATTCCAAGTTCGATCCCTTTTTCTATAATCTGGGCCTTGGTCAACTTGATAAGAGGTGTCTTGATTTTAATTTTTGTTGTGCCTTCAACTCCGGTTTTTGTTGCAAGATTCGCCATTTTTTCAAAAGCTTCAATATATTCAGGTCTGCAGTCGGGATAACCGCTGTAATCTACTGCATTAACCCCTATAAAAATGTCTGAAGCACTTAATACTTCTGCCCAGGCTATTGCATATGACAGGAAAATTGTGTTTCTTGCCGGTACATATGTTATTGGAATATCCGAACCCATTGTTTCAACATTTCTTGTTTTTGGTACTTCAATGTTATCGGTAAGTGCTGAACCGCCGATTTTTTTCAGGTCAATATTAACTATGAGATGTTTTGCAGCTCCAAAGTCTTCTGCCACTTTTTTTGCTGCTTCAAGTTCAAATGAATGACGCTGGCCATAAAAGAAACTGAGGCTGAATATTTTATAACCATCATTTTTTGCAATGGCCATGACTGTAGTGGAATCGATTCCGCCGCTCGAGAGAATAACGGCATTAGGTTTTTTCATTCTTATACACCCCTTTCAATATCCGGCCATATAATTTTGTGAAGCTGAAGTTGAAACCTTGCTTTAAGATTATCTTTCAGCATCCATTCTGCAAGTTTGGCAGGGGACAGGTTTTCTGTTACCGTAGAAAAAAAGACGTTATAGTCTGGTACGCTATTATTTCTCAGCACCATGACTGTTTTTGCATATTCGTAGTCATCCCGGTTTCCTATTACAAACTTTATCTGATCATGGGAGCTAAGTCTTTTAAGGTTTTGAAGATCGTTTTTATCGCTTTCATTGCTTGAGGGACACTTTATATCAACTATCTTTATGCATTTTTCATTGATCATATTTATATTCATGCTGCCGTTTGTTTCAATAAGAACAGTATAATTGGATTCAAGAAGTCTATCAACAAGAGCTGGAGTCTCATCTTGAAGAAGAGGTTCTCCACCTGTAATTTCTACAATCCGGCAGTTGTAATCCGAGAGTCGGTGAAGAATATCCGGGATTTCCATATCTCTACCTTCGTTATACGCATAAATAGTATCACAATAGGAACATCTCAGATTGCATCCGGTTAACCTTACAAAAACCGATGGACATCCTGTGAAAAGAGCTTCGCCCTGTATACTGTAAAATATTTCGTTAACTTTAATAGTCATTTCGGGTATCTATTACATCCTATTATTTGTTGCGTTCAATATTATGACATTTTTTCTTAATCAATACAATTGATGAACTCGCAAAAGGCTAATTAAAGCTTCTTAGCGTGCCTCTATGGAAACTAATAACTCGTTAATTTTATTAAATTTTGAGAATCAGATATTTAAAAGTGCAGCCTATCTGTATTTCGCAATAATCAGACAATATTTATGTTGAATTTATCAACATAATTTGGGAAGATTGCTGAAATGTACCTGAAATACTTCCTTCAGGAGAAACTATTTCTGAAAAAATAAAGAAAGGATCTTATGACTTTCCCGTTTAATAATGTGCTTGTCACCGGTGCTGCAGGATTTATCGGCTTTAATCTCTCAAAGCGTCTTTTAGATGGCGGTTGCAAGGTAACCGGTGTTGATAATATGAATTCATATTACGATATAAGGCTAAAAGAAGACAGGCTTGAAATATTGAATTCATCAGATGAATTTTCCTTCTTCAAGGTTGACCTTTCGGATAAGGCCGGTATGGAAAATATTTTTGCCGAAAGGAAATTTGATGTTGTAGTAAATCTGGCCGCCCAGGCAGGAGTGCGATATTCCCTGGTTAACCCTGGCGCATATGTGGATTCCAACCTTGCAGGTTTTGTTAATATACTTGAATGCTGCAGACACAATAATATTAAACATCTTGTATTTGCTTCATCAAGTTCCGTATACGGTGCTAATACCAATATGCCTTTTTCAGTTCATCATAATGTTGACCACCCTGTATCTCTTTATGCCGCAACAAAAAAAGCAAATGAGCTGATGGCGCACACATACAGCCACCTGTACGGGATGTCCTGTACGGGATTGAGGTTTTTTACGGTATACGGTCCCTGGGGTAGACCTGATATGGCCTTGTTTCTTTTTACAAAGGCAATTATTGAAAACAAACCGATCAAGGTTTTTAATCACGGCAGGATGCAAAGGGATTTTACATATATAGATGATATTATTGAGGGCGTAGTTCGCATAATGGGTAAAACCCCGGAACCAAACCCTGAATGGAACGGCAACAATCCGGATCCCGGTACTTCATATACTTCTTATAAAGTGTACAATATCGGCAATAACAATCCTGTTGAATTAAATGAATTTATAGAAATAATTGAAACATGTCTTGGCAGGAAAGCCATTAAGGAGTTCCAGGATATTCAGCCCGGAGACGTGAAAGCAACCTTTGCTGATATTGATGATTTAATTAATGATGTAGGATTTAAGCCTTCAACTCCTCTAAAAACCGGGATCGAACGTTTTATCAGATGGTATAAAGAGTACTATAATATTAAGTGAATCCTTAATAAATATTGACATTCAAATGTAAAGTCTGCATACATTTCTCCGGGAAATAGTAAGGTCTTGTCGATTTAGATTTTTTTGTGAATATTAAAAAAACATTAACCATTTATAAAAAAAGAACCTGAATAAAAAATTAAGACCCTTGTTTAATATTGATATTATATAATGAAAGGAGACATTTAATGAGTCAGAGAGAAGTTGTATTCGTAGACGGTTCGCGCACACCATTCGGACGATTGGGAGGCGGGTTGAAAGATATTATTGCAGGCGAACTGGGTATTATTGCAATAAAGGATCTATTAGAAAAAACCAAAATTAATGAAAAAACTAATGTTGATAATGTTTTTATCGGGTCGGCTTCAGGGTGTAAATCCAACAACCCTGCAAGGTATGCTACAATTGGGGCTCTCGGCTACGATGTTCCATGTTCTTTTATTGAGTTTCAGTGCGGGTCAGCTATTGATGCTATTAACCATGCTGCATGGAAAATTATCGCAGGTGAAGCTGATGTTCCTTTCTTTTCCGTAGCTGGATCTGAATTTATGGAAATGTTAGTTGGTGTTGGTTCTGCACGTGCAAGAGATTTATTTAAAAAGGCACG
>JABHLN010000151.1 GCA_018693105.1 Desulfobacterales bacterium
AAGATACATTGATGAATGGGCGCTTTCAGGTGGGGAATGGAAGATAACTCAAAGAAAATATGTCACGGATATTTCCGATGTCAGAGATATCACAAATGATACCGGGCAGACCGGTGGCGGATCAAGAGATAAGAACGATCCTTCATATTCGGTTTTGGGTCGATAAGTAATAGAGGGCTGGCCGTGTAGTTTTCAATACCTGCTTTTGTCATCTGTCAAGAATGAAGACCCCTTTGTTTTCTTTACTCGAAACCAACTTCCGGAATCAGATTTGTTCGGATTTGCTTTATCTCATCGAAATTCTTCAACAAGTCATAAACCTGATGGGTAATTTTACCACTATCGGTAGTAACCTTTTTAAAATTCAAATAAGCTATTCCTTCTTTATAAGTGACCTCTACCATTGGAAATTTTTCAATTAAAGCCAGTTGAGCTTTTGCTCCAAGTACCAAATCATTAAGAATAGTTTTTGATTCGGAAGTGGTTTTAAAGCATTGCCGTCCGGCCATATCAAAAAGAATTTCAACAGCATCATCTTCCGTCAAAGTGTCAACATGTATTACCAAATCATAAAGGTTTGCATCACTTGTATCTATTCCGTAATTATAAAGGCTCCATTTTCGTCTTTCGCCATCGTCTTTTTTCAAGATATAACGAGCTTTTGTTTCGGAAATATTCTCCCGTTTCATTTCCTCTTTGATTCTGTCCTCAAAATTTGAAATAATTCTAACCTTAATTACATGTGAAATTCCCTGAAGAAAGAAATGGCCTGCAAGGCCATGATACACAATATTATCTTTCTGGATATGTTCTAGAAGGGCTTCACGAATAAAAGCAATATATCTCTCTTTTCCGTAAGTAAAGCGCTCAAGAACAGAAGGTGCATCATGAAGAGCCCTGACAAGTTGAATTTCAGGTATATTGAAAGTTTCAGAAGCTTCCAGAAGGATATCCCGCGAAATACACTCATAACCCAGCTTTGCAGCTAATTTTTCAGCAATTCTTTTCCCTTTACTATATGTTCCCCTTGAAATTGTAATTACAGGCATATTTATAGATTCCTTTAAGATATGATTCTGGATTTAGGTCCTAAAACTTCAAAAAAAAGTTCATCAATATATGGTTCCGAATTATGCGGTACTCTTTCCAAAAGGCTATTCTAAAACCTACTTGAATATTTTTTCCCATGTATTTTAAAAATACTCTCATGCCAGATTTTTGCAAGCCATTTTTTCATTCAGATTGTGATATCTTGCATAATAAATAACATATCAATCACATCAAAACATTGTGATATTCAATTTATCAGAATAGCGGATTTGTGATAACAAAAGCTAATCCGCACTTCTTTGAAAATCAATATATTGTGGTATAAAAAGTCAGTGGATGGGATGATTTGATACCTAATTAGTGATGATATCTGTAGTTAAGAAATTTTCTCAGCATAGTTGATATATGCAAGATATCTTTATTTCAAAAGTTTTTTTACAAAATTGATATCCCCCCTTCAAAAGTTAACATTTAAAGCTGTCTTTGGTCCAGTTTTCAGGAACAGGTCAATTTCAAATGAGTCAAGAATGTATACTCGTTGAACTATGGTTTGTGAACCCCTTCTATTTTCCGTGGCCATGGGGAATCCCCAGCTTTCTCATTTTTCCTCTAAGAGTGCTCGGATTTAAATTTAGAAGCCTGGCTGCCCCCTCAGATCCATATACTGAACCACCTGAAAGTTCCAATGCTTTCAGAATGTGACCTCTAACAACAACTTCAAAGCTTGAAAATTCATTTTTTGAATAGGTTGTATTTTCATTTCTACTTGCCCCCATTAAAGGGTTCGGGTTTTCAAAAATTATTTGACTTGCATTTTCTGCCCGGCTTCGGATCAGGGCCCGTTCTACGATATTTTCAAGCTCACGCACATTACCGGGCCAATTGTATGCCATAAGTTTCTCAAGGGCGTCCGGTTCAAAGGAGGGTATATTCCTGATTTTCATTTCAATGGATTTTCTCTCAATAAAGTGGTTAACAAGAGATGGGATGTCTCCTTTTCTTTGTCTCAAGGGAGGTATCATAATGGGAAATACATTAAGCCTAAACCAGAGATCTTCTCGGAAACGGCCCTTTTTTATCATCTCATCCATATTCCTATGAGTGGCACTGATAATTCTCACATCCACATGCACAGGCGAAGTACCGCCGACCCTGAGGAATTCTTTTGTCTGAATAACCCTCAAGAGTCTTACTTGAACAGAAGCAGGAAGTTCAGCAATCTCGTCCAGGAATATGGTTCCCTTGTCAGCCTGTTCAAAGCTTCCCCTTCGCTGTTTGTGAGCACCTGTAAAGGCACCTTTCTCATGACCGAAAAGTTCACTGTCAATAAGGGATTCGGGTATAGCACCGCAATTGACTTTAATAAAAGGACCGTCCTTACGATTAGAAGACAAATGAAGGGAATTGGCGATAACCTCCTTTCCCACACCGGTTTCCCCGATAATAATCACGGTACTATCCAGATCAGCGACTTGCCCCACCATTTCCATTACACCTTTCAGACCGGAGTCTGCCCCGATAATGTTATCACCGGAAACATGCAGGAGCTGACGGCGGAGGTTAAGGTTGTCATCTGCCAGTAATTCCTTTAGCCTCAAAAGTTCCTGATGCTTCAGAGCATTGGAAAGGGCTATGGTTAATGGGTCTTGGATAAGCGTCAACAGGTGAAGGTGATTTTCCGTATACTGATTCTTCACTTTGGCATATATTGTAATAACGCCAATTCTTTGCCCCTGAGAGTCAAGATACATCGCGATCAAAGATTTGGCCTTCGGCCATCCGAGGGAATAAAGGTCTCTTCTCCAAGGTTCTGTCTTGTCAAGGTCATTGAAGAAAAGGAATTTTTCTTCTTTTCTCCATGACTTTTGGGCCCTGTCCTGATTTTCTTTTTGAATCATGATGCGTGTGGGGGATGCTCTTACACCATCAACCGTTGCCTGTGCATTGAGATTCAAGATATATGAATCCGGATCAAATAATCCCATAGTGACTCCGGCCACCGGCATATAATCCTTGATGTAATATAGAAATGCCGACAGCGCCACTTCAAGATCAAGATTACTGCAAAGCGCGATCGTTACATCACGGAAAAATGTGTTTTCATCAATTTTCAAATTGTTATTCATGTATTGAGCCTCCATTCTAAAATCATATCCCGAAACTGAACATTCACTTTTTTTGAAAACTAATAAAGTTATATTTGACCATATTATAGCCAAATAGTCAAATATAATTTCATTATACATCATAT
>JABHLN010000152.1 GCA_018693105.1 Desulfobacterales bacterium
TTAACAAGGGTTATAAAATGTATAAAAAAGCTTTTGAAATAATCCGATCGGCAAAACATCTATCAGCATTTACCGGTGCAGGTATATCTGTTGAAAGTGGAATACCGGCGTTTAATGGTAAAAACGGTCTATGGGAGAGATATGATCCCAGCTTTATTGATATATCATTTTTTATAGAAAATCCTGTGGAATCTTGGCAGCTTCTTCAGGAGGTTTTATACTTTTATTTTAATGAAGCTGTTCCCAATACAGCACATTATGTGCTTTCTGAAATGGAAGTAAATGACTGTCTTGGTTCTGTTATTACACAGAATATTGATAATCTTCACCATGAAGCTGGAAATAAAAATATATATGAATTTCACGGCACATCCCAATATCTTGTATGTTTGAATTGTAGTGAAAGATATCTTACCTGTGAAGTTGATTTGTTTGTTTTACCACCATATTGTGCTGAATGTGGAGGAATACTGAAACCTGATTTTGTTTTCTTTGGTGAAAATATCCCGGAACCGGTCAACTCATGGTCTTTTCAGGAAGCGGAAAGTTCAGATGTGTTTATCCTCATAGGCACTGCAGGTGAAATTAAACCGGCATCAAATATACCTTATATTGCCAAGAAAAACGGTGCGAAGATTATTGAAGTAAATATTGAAAGAACCATATTTACTGATTCAATTACTGATGTTTTTATTAAAGGCAGGGCCACAGAAGTTATGGAGGAACTCGCTGAATTTCTATTCTAAGGTTGAAATTTCCATTAGATAACGAAACAGGGAACGGTATGATTTTCCTGTTTTACTATTTGATGCCTCCTTCCTTGCATTTCGGACAAGCTGGAATAGTCGAGAGCGCTCAGTTTGCGGCCATTTTTCAAGTATGGCTTCTATTAGATTATTGTCTCCGGCTATAAGTTCATCTCTCATATTTTCAATTTTCTTAAAGTTAAGAGCCTTGCCGTATTCTCCTAATTCTATCTCCTCGATGGCTTTTTTAATCGGTTCAGTATCGATTTTTCTCATAAGGGTGCCAATATACTGCATCTGTCTTCTTCTGGCACCATGTTTCTTTGTGGTATATGCAAATTTTACTGCATTTAATATTTCTATGGGCATATCAATATTTTCAAGCTGATCTGAGGACAGGTCCACAAGCTTTTCCCCAAGTCGTTGTAAATCCTGGGCCTCTTTTTTTTTTAGTGTCCTGCTTTTTTTTTCTATTTTTATATCCTGCATGAAAATATAAAACCGTTTTTTTGAAAAAATGTCAATAAACTATAAATAATAAGTATGAGTAGTTGTTAACTCATTGAAACAAATATTGCATAAAAAAATTAAATATTAATATGAGCGTTAAATCTATTATTAAAAATAGTTTTAAATCTCAAATTTTAATTTTGGTTTAGCAATATTAATGTAATTTTGTATTAATATTATATAACAGGGGCAGGGGTTTTTATTTTGACAGGAAGTTATAACAGGTCGTAGTTTAATCATTAAATATCCATTTTTCAATTACTTCAAAAACAGCTTCTCTTTTGATAGGTTTTGTAAGATAATCATTCATTCCCGCATTCAGGCATTTTTCCTTGTCGCCTTCCAATGCATTTGCTGTTACCGCAATTATAGGAACATTGTATTCCTGTTTATTGCCATTTTTATCTGAAGACTCATTTCTTTTATTTTCCCAATGTCGTATCGCCATAGAAGCTTCAAGGCCGTCCATTTCAGGCATCTGGACATCCATAAGGATAAGGTTAAAAGCTTCAGGATTCTTTGTGAATTTATTAATTGCCTCTATGCCATTATTAGCGATATCTACGCTGTATCCAGCCTTTGTAAGCATGATTTTTGCTAATTGCTGATTGACTTTATTATCCTCAGCAAGAAGAATTCCTATTGATCGTTTTATATCTTCACGAACAGAATGCTGTGTCATAATGTGCCTGTCTGAAGATTTTAAATATTCTTCATCTCTTTCCTTTTTACCGAGAAGTTGTTTTACCATCTGCAACAGTCTTTCCGTACGGATAGGTTTTGTGAGGAATCCATTAAAGCCGGCTTTTTCACACTTGGCTGCACCACCTGGTATAGGTGATGAAACAGCAAGTAACGGCATCTCGGAGATTGACGGAGAACAGGCTTTTATCTGTTTTGCAATATCATAGCTGTTTATCCCGATCATGTTGATATCAATTATGCATATATCAAAAGGTTTTTCGGTGTCTGTGATATTCTGAATGGTTTCAAGAATATTATCACCGTTGTCAATGGCCTTAACATGCATCCCGTTTGTTGAAAGTATATTTATTAGAATCCCGAGGTTTGTGTGGTTGGCATCAATAACAATAGCCCGTTTGTTCTTAATTCTGACCTGTTTGTATTTTTCAGAATCGTTATCTTCAGAAACCCTAAGTTTTGCTGAGAAATGAAATAAGCTTCCTTTATGTGGCTCACTTTCAACATATATGTCACCATTCATAAGCCCGGCAATTTTTTTACATATTGAAAGTCCCAGACCGGTTCCTCCATACTCTCTTGTAGTTGATCCCCGGGCCTGTTTAAACGGCTCAAAAATTATATCAGTTTTTTCTGAGGGGATTCCTATACCTGTGTCTTTTACACTGGTTATTAAACTAACAAATCCTTCTTTTTCTTCTTCAACATTCAATGAGAGTTCAATCGTCCCGGTTTCAGTGAATTTTGCTGCATTGCCCATAAGGTTGGTGATAACCTGTCTGAATCGATGGGGATCTCCACAGACTTTTGAGGGGACACTATCTCCAATCCGGCATATTATTTCAACAGGTTTGTTGATGATTCTGGGTCGAAGAAGTTCGCAGACATTATAACATAAAACTTCAGGGTCAAAATCAATTTCCTCTAGCCCCATTTGTCCGGCATCAAATTTTGAGGAATCAAGAATGTTATTTATTAGTGCCAGAAGAGATTCACCGCTTAGTTTTATTGTTTTTACATAATCACTTTGTTCTTTATTCAGACTGGTTTCGTTGAGTATATCTGTGAATCCTAAAATGCCGTTAAGAGGGGTACGTATTTCATGGCTCATGCTGGCGAGAAACTCATTTTTTGATATTGAAGCCATTTCTGCTCTTACGGCCATTTCATTGGTTTTCTCTATAGCATTTTCAAGCTTTTTGTTTGTATTCTTAAGTTCCAGGAATGTGTTTTTTTCACGTTTGACCCTTTTGATACGTGCATAAAGCTCATCCATATGAAAAGGCTTGGAAATATAATCTGATGCCCCCGCAGCTATTAT
>JABHLN010000153.1 GCA_018693105.1 Desulfobacterales bacterium
ACCCGTTCTTTCTGAGATATTTAAAAAAGCCGGGTTTCCCATGGCGCTTTATGACAGGTTTTATGCCCCGGACTTAAAAGTTTTTGAAAAACAATATGATTTTATTACTGCAACAGAGGTTGTAGAGCATCTGCATGATCCGGGGAAAGAGCTGGACAGACTGTGGACATGTCTTAAACCCGGGGGTAGGCTGGGCATAATGACAAAGCTTGTTATGGATAAAAAAGCATTTGCCTCCTGGCATTATAAAAGAGACCTTACCCATGTATGCTTTTTTTCGAAGACCACTTTTAAATGGCTCGCAGAACTTTTCCGGGCCGAGATTACTTTTGCTGAAAACGATGCGATCATTTTTTATAAAATATAGAACGGCAGAGTTCACAGAGAAAACACAGAGGGAAATAATCTTCTTAACTTCTAATCTTCTTCACCTCTTGTCCTCCCTTCCCTGCCCCATTTCATATCCACAGCCTTGATAGCGTCTGTTGCTGAACTTGTTATTCCACCTGTATAACCTGAACCCTCACCAATAGGATACAGATTTTTAATATTTATAGATTCATAATTCTTTTTCCGTTTAATTCTTACCGGGGAGGAGGTTCTTGTTTCAGACCCTAACAATATTGCCTGGCTGGAAACAAACAACGGCTCTTCATCTCTCCATTTATTAAAAGCAGCTAAAAGTGACTCATTTATGAATTCCGGGAAAAGTTCATTGAGGTTAAAAGGGGCTGTCCCCATTTTATATGAATTCTGATTTAACCTGCCGGAAACCCTTCCCATTGTATAATCTTCCAGGTTCTGGGCCGGAACTGCCCAGTTGCCTCCTCCTGCCTGAAATGTCCGGCGTTCGATTTCCTTTTGAAACTCCAAACCGGCAAGGGGATTGGCTGACTTATAATCATCGGTATGACAGGTGACAACAATAGCCGCATTTGAAAAATCTGATGACCTGCTGGAGTTGCTCATCCCGTTTACAACCATCATACCTTCTTCAGATGAAGCATTAAGTATCTCCCCGCCTGGGCACATGCAGAAAGTATACACACCCCTCTTTTTTATACGGTCAGTATAATTTAAAGAATATGCGGCAGCACCTATACCTGGAAAATCCTTATATTTATTTCCGTACCTGATAAGATTAATTACTTCCACCGGATGCTCAACTCTGACCCCGACAGAAATCTGCTTTTGTTCTACATCAACTCCGTTTTTATAAATCATCTCAAAGGTATCGCGTGCTGAATGCCCCACAGCAAGATAAATATCTGATGAACGGTATTCCTGATCTCCGTTTATTAATACCCCGAAGGCCTTATCCCCGGAAATAAGGATGTCGGTCATCTTTGAGCTGTAATGTATCTGACCGCCATGTTCAAGAATGTAGTTTCTTATATTGGCAACTATTCGGCACAACACGTCTGTACCTAAATGAGGCTTGCTGATGTAACCGATTTCTTCAGGTGCCCCGAATTTGATAAATGTATCCAATACTCTGCTTACATATCCGGTATTTCTATTTCTCCTGGAAAAAAGTTTCCCGTCAGAAAATGAACCGGCCCCACCCTCACCAAACTGAATATTTGAATCCGGCTCCAACTTCCTTTCTATAATAAATCTCTTAACATCAAGTGAACGTTCTTCAATTCTTTTACCTCTTTCAAATATTATCGGTTTAATACCATAAGAAATAAGTTCAAGAGCGGCAAACATACCGGCCGGACCGAAACCAATTACTATCGGTCGCTCTTTATAGTTTACTGATTTTCTGTCCGTCTCTGTTTCATTAATATATTCCCGGAATTTCCCATTGTTGTCAAAGCTGCTTGGAATTCTAACAACAATTGAAATTTTGTAAAAGAATTCTTCCTTGTTACGCAGATCAAGTTCTTTACTTAGGATTTTAACAATTGTTAATTTTTTGCCGACAACTCCCAGCTTTTCTGAAGCAGTTTTGAGATATTGGTCCATCCCATCCAGTTCTATAGGAATTTGCAGATTGTCTAATATTAAATCCAAAGCCATCCTCTTTTTTTAATACCGGTCACTATGAATATTTTACGACGCTAATATAAATAATATTTCCCTTAACTATTGCTAAGTATAAATCTTTATATACAAGGCATAGTTGTTGTTCAGGGGTGAAGGCATACACGTAGTATGTCGAACTTCTGATCAACGGCTATAACGCAGTAGATGAATATTTTACGACGCCATAAGGAATGATTTGATTAGCGCCAGTATATCACCGGGCTTCTCCATAGGAATCAAATGCCCTGCATCCTCAACCATATGATAACTTCCATCCGGAAAAGTATCAGCTATTTTCTTAAGGTCAATCAGATTTCGGTTTTCACTAAACTCACCTTCAACAACCAAAACAGGACAGGTCACTTTTTCAACAAAAGGCCATGGATCATATTTTAATCCCCCCATAAAAAGGGACGCTTCCCTTAAAGGTGAACAGGTTAGTTCAAGCCCCCCGTCATCTATTTCTGTCATGCCGTGTTTAATATACAGGTCCAGCATTTCATCGTCCCATGGTTGAAAGAATGAATTTGCAATGTAATCCTGCTTAATTTCTTCCCTGCTTTCCCACCGGTTCCTTCTTTTAATTGACTTTGAGGCCAGCGGGTGTTCGTCTACAGTAATTTGTGTTGTATAAAAATCATCAGGTAAAAAAATTGGCTCAATGAGGATCATTTTTTCACCAATATGACTATTTAGTGCATTGGCAAGGGTAATAACCGTCGCTCCCATGGAGTGACCCACAAGGAAGGATCTTCCAATATTTAAAGCTTCATAAAGCCTGTAAAGATCCTCTGCCAGCTGCAGCCAGTTTAATCCGCCTTTTTCGGGATCTGTTTCGCGATGGTCACAAAAATACGGTGCTATAATTTCAAATTGTCCTGATAATTCCCTTGCAATCGGATGCCACAACCATGGTGAAAAACCTGTTGCATGAAGCATAACTATTTTAGGACCGTTTCCCCGATAGTGAAGATATTGAATACTTGAATCTCCGATATCCTGAAATAATATTTCAGGCAAATCATTTGGCATAAGGTGTCTCCTCTTTGATAAATCGGGGTAGTAAATAAAGGAAGAAGGTTAATTTTGATCTTAACACAATATTTCACTTTTTTTTAAGTATGTCCGGAATGTTACATTGTCAATACCATTAATGAGTT
>JABHLN010000154.1 GCA_018693105.1 Desulfobacterales bacterium
CGTGTAGCCAATATTAGAAAAATTTATCCTTACATACCCGAATCCCTTAACCGGGTTCTGATGCACTTTTCTAAAGGTGCCAACTGGTTTTATGAAAACATAGAACAATTGCTGGATGATTTGGGAGATTTTAATACATTACCCTGAATGCTTCTATGAATTTTATCTAAGAAAGCTTATGATTGAGGAGGAAAATAATTGAACGAAAAGGAAAAGATTTTTAACAAAAATATCCTGATTGCCGTTGATGAGTCAGAAAACGCCAGGCGGGCAGTCTTATATGTGGGCCAGCTCCTGGGAGTCTTAGAGGGCTTTAAGATTACTATCCTGCACGTGGTTCCTGAACCGGAAGAAGATTACTTCCCTACATCTACCGAGAAAGAAAAATGGTTCACTCAATACAAGAAAAAGGTGGATATCATGCTGAAAGATTATCGGCAGTTGTTGATCGAGAAAGGGTTTGCCCCAGAAAATGTATCAATCCGTTCAACTGTCCGCTACTGCCCTTCTATGGCCAAGTGTATCCTGTCGGAGCGTGATGAAATAGGATACAGTACCATCGTGGTCGGACGACAAGGACTTTCACGGAGTGAGGAGTTTCTCTTTGGTAGCATCTCAAGTAAGATTGTCCATCATGCGCGCAAATGCACGATCTGGGTCGTGGAATAACATCAGGCGGAGTTGGTTTTATGATTATCTGTATTACAACAAGGATGGACTAGCCTGGACGCTTGAAGGCTGGTTGTATCTGGCCATTGTCATGGATCAGTTTTCCTGGCAAATCGTTGGCAATGCGATGGATAAACGGATGAAAAGGCAGCATGCACTTGATGCTTTGGCCATGGGCTACTTTCGAAGAAAGCCATCCCAAGGCTTGCTTCATCATTCAGATCGCGGAAGCTAGAACGCATGTCATAAATACCAGAAACATCTGAAAAAGTATCGTATAATACGAAGCATGAGTCGAAAAGGAGACTACTGTAAATCGGCGTGCAATAATGACTCACTTTTTAAGCATGGTTGATAAATGCAAGATATCTTTCGCCCAAAGCGAATTTTTCAATATACAATATATTGTATTTTAACACCGGATTAATTATAATAAAGTTTTATATGAACTACACTTTGTTTCTACCCGCTCTGATTACAGACCTCGACAGATAATTATAGTCTGTTAATTGACCTGTTCCAAAAAAAAGTGGTCCAAAAATGGGGGGGTGATTACTTATTGCATGCTGGTATAAATGGTATAGATGTGTTTAATTAAGGTTATGGACGAAAACACTAAAAGGAGATAAGGGTTATGATCGAAATAAAAAAAATACTACTTCCATGTGATTTAACAACAAATGCCTCAAAGATTCTTCCCTATGTACGTTCTGTTGCTGAAAAGTATAACAGCATGATTTTGCTGCTTCATGTAGTAGAAAATATTCATGAACAGGCACTCTATCCCTACCCTGGTTTGGGACATGATCAAAAAATACATGAAAAAGATGCTGAAAAAAAATTAATAAAAAAAATTGATAAAATATGTGGTGGATATTTTCAAAGCGACTCTAACATTAGAAAAATAATTGTTGCAGGGCATCCGGTTGTTGAAATTCTAAAAGTTGTTGAATCTGAAGATATTGATCTGGTCATTATGGGCACACATGGCCGTAGTGGGCTGGAGCATGTGATCTTTGGAAGTGTAGCAGAAAATGTTGTCAAAAAATCAACTGTTCCCGTACTTACTATTAATCCTTATACAATTAAAGAATCTGGATAGCTGTAAAAAGGAATGGTTACCGATATTGTCGCAGTGTTTTTCATAATGTCCTTAAATTCCGAAAATGTATACAGGGTATGAGTGGCACAGGCAACTGTTATGATAATACAATCACGGAGACTTTTCTCAAAACCCTTAGAATTGAATTATTTTAAAATAATGCTAACATTTGCATGTGGTGATGTTGACACATCTGGCAGACCAAGAACTCTGAAACTTGTAGATGCAAGATGTGAAATACCCATAATTACAAGGTGAATAGTGCGTTCGTCTGCATTTACAACAGGACTTTTAAAAAAGGGGTGTGGGAATGATAAATTTTAATGAGGGCACCACAGAGATTGACAGATTTCAATACGGCTCATTTAGAAATTTAATGGTGCAGGATGCGATAATCATAATCGTAATTTATGCTGCTCAATTAGACCTCTCTATTAGTGAAGAGGAAATAAAAAGGGTAGAAGGCATAGCTGAAGGTTGTCCAGCATGTGTTGAGAAAAAGAAAGGTATTTTTTCCCGAATAAATCGGTTTGTTAATGAAATGCGAAATATTGAACGCGAGAAAGTATTGGAAATTGCGATGGAAATACTAACTCCTGAGTTAAGAAAAACAGCTTTTGAATTGGCTGCTGAAGTCATTATGACAGGAAATGAACTACCGGATCAAAAAAGCAAAATTCTCGAAAAACTTGTGACAAAAATGTCTATTGAAATACAATTTGCAGCAAAGGTTATTGAGCGGCTCGATAAATAAGATTTGGTATTAATTTAAAATAGCCCAATTGGATGATCTTTTGTTTTTTTGGCGTTTAATTTGACAATTGCAAATTTAGGTGATTCTGGGAAAACAATCTGAAAAACGGGAAAATCATGTCGATAGTAAATGCAACTAACATAGAAAAAACTTACCAGATCGGTAAATTTCGGTGAAAGCTATTCGCGGTATGGATTTCATCTTTGAACCGGCATCCTTTGTTTCATTTGTCGGATCATCCTACAGCTGTAAAAGCACACTGTTCAACATGATCGACTGCATTGATTCACCGACAGCGGGTACCTTAAAGATTGTTGGCCAGGATATTACCATCATGGATCTTAAGCAGGCTGAGCATTTCTGAGGCGAACATATCGGTTTTATGTTTCAGGACTTTAACTTGATACGAACGAACCTTGAGGATATCATTGTTCAATAAAGTTAATACTTAAATAAGATTGGTTAAACGATTCAATCCCCACACATTTTTTTATTGAATCCCACTATATATTGGTTTTAGGTTTATCTAAAAATATGTGATATCTGCATGCTGTACGACATAAACGCTGTTTTTTCTTTTAATATTAGTAGTTTATCTACTACTTTACATTC
>JABHLN010000155.1 GCA_018693105.1 Desulfobacterales bacterium
ACTTTCTACGACGCCATCAAATTCGATTGTTCCATTTTATTGTACGTGCCATAGCCCTTGCCAGTCGGCCGATGGAATGAAATACAGGAAACCCAGCTTCAACAAATGCGGCCTGGGATGCAAGGAACTCCTCCATGCCGCCCATATCCAGTGGCGGCTGTAAGGCAAGAAGAACAGGTTTACCGGAGGTTTCCCTGAACTTTTTCATGGACTCAATTACCGGATTACAAAAATTCTCCGGCGTATACCTGCCGATACCCCAGGTCCCTATTGGATGAAACCCCAGATGATAAGCAACCATATGAATATCTTCAGCGTTAGCAAGTACATTTAAGGCTACTTCAATAGCTTCCGGTGTTGCAAGGTTCGTTGTGTCCAGGGGGTTTATGAAAATACTTCCCGCCACAGGCAAAACCTGCTTTAACTCTTCCTGCAGCTCTTTAGAAAAGGCCGGTAAGTAAAGACCTTCTTTTTCCATAACGTCTCCTGCAAGAACACTGGGTCCACCTCCTGCCCCTATAAGGGCTGCTCCGGTATCTTTAGGTAGAGGTTTTGCATAACTAAGCGCTGCAATAACGTCAGCCATCTCTTCCACATCATCAACCTGGATAGCATTTACCTGTCTGCATAACCCTTCAAAGATGGCTACTGAACTAGTCATGCTGGCAGTATGACCATGGGCAGCTCTCTTGCCGGCTTCTGTTTTGCCGCCTTTGTAAATAACAAAAGGCTTTTTGGAGGCTGCTTCTTTAAAGGCCTTCTTAAACCGGCTTCCATCTTTTACACCTTCAATATAGGCAGAAATTATTTCTGTATCAGGATCATCGGTTAAATACTCTATCAGCTCTACTTCGTCTACATCTATGGCATTACCGTAACTGACTATTTTGCTGAAATATATTCCCCTTAACCCGCCCCGGAACGGGAAACTAAAAGCATTGCCACCGCTTTGAGAAATAAATGCAACCGAACCCGGAATCTTCACATATGAAAAACCTTGATTTAAGCCTGTTTTTGTAACACAAAGCCCCACACAATTAGGGCCTATTATACGAAAATTACCTTCCCGTGCTTTTCTTAGCATTTCCTTTTCAAGGTCAATCCTTTCCTTGATTCCGCTTTCTCCAAAACCTGCAGTAAAAAACTGAATTGATTTAATACCTTTTTCAATACAATCGTCAAGTAACGCCAGCACTGACTCTGCAGGAATGTTAACAAGTACATGATCAACTACTTCAGGAATAGACTGCAGGTTCGGATAACAAGGCAGGTCGAATGTTTCTTTATATTTGGGATTCACAGGATATATATTTGGAAATCCGGCCTGTATAAGGGTGAGAACAACCATTTCAGAAAACGTCATTTTTGACGGAGACACACCGATAACAGCAACACCACGTGGGTAAAATATCTCATCAAGTGTAACCTTCTTATTCTCAATATTCTTTGTCATATTTATTCCACCCTGCTTTTTATGAGTTCATCAAAGTTACGTTTTATATATATTAAGTATTTTACCTTTAGATCTTATAACCTGTCTTATGGAAGTGTCCACTAAATTTTATGAATATTTATATTTCTTTAAAATTATCTGAGATATATGACAAGATAAATTTATCATATAAAAACATAGACTACATAAGAATTGATTTTTATTGGTCAGAATAAAGGTTTTAAAATAGATTATTTAAAAATATGGGAAGACTTTTTTGGAGGAATTATTAAAAATATTTTCCAATCCTGTCTACATCAAAACAGGATATTTTCATACCGTAAAAAAAGTTTAATACATCAATAATAAATTTTGCCCGGTCTGTTTTATTTTCTAATATCGGTTGAATAATAATGGAAAGGGTTTTGATTAATTCTATCTTGCTGTCTTTTGTCTCGATGGTTACTTTCTCATAGTTTTCGGATATATAGTTATCTGATAGACATTCATATTGTTCATCTTCAGGAGACATAGAGGTTTTTTCAATTAACCAATCATCTTCTTCTACTGTAGACTCAATGTTTTCAATTATTTCTTCATGATATTTTTTTGTAAGTTTATTCCCGTTGATTTTAGGGTAATCCCCAATATTCATTATCCGGCAGGTATATATGAGGTCCGGGTTATCAATAATGAAATTTAAGAAGGAATCTAAAATATAGGTATCTTTATCACCAAGGAAATTATATATTTTTTCCCTTTGACTCTGCATTCCCCTCAGTTTTTCAAGGTGAGTAAAGACTTCATTTTGAATGCTGTCGGGATTATTTTCTCCGGGAAGTTCTTTTTTACCAGAAAGCTCTTTATTACTAGACAGCTTTGTAACAATTCCAAATACTAAATGAGTATTATAGCCGTTGTTGCCATGATACCATGACTCAAGTGTTTTTTTATTAGATTGAATTTTTTTAACTTTTTCATCAATTCCGATATCACGCATGATTTTTCGTATAGCCGCAATATCAGGTGGTGGGGTTTTTGCTGATGCGGTATCATTTCTATACATTTCATACCTCCTGTAACATTGATGAAAATGTAGGATTAAGAACAGAAATTGCATATATAATATCCGGCCCTCTGCCCTTTGTTGAAACTATTATTGTTACACTTTTTCACAACCTGAATTTAATGTTATAAAACAAACTGTTACAGGTCGAAATCTTGAAAGGTATAACAATGTTAATGAGTTGCTACCACAACATATTGTATGTGTCAAGCATTTTTTGCCATACATCATGTATTTTTGCAAAATAATCAAATAGGTTACAAAACTTTACATATTTATTTTGGTAAGAATTTATGTGGATGTTCTATTGAAAAAAACCTGACCTGAAAGTCCGGAATTTTCGTATTTAGTGTCTATCCAGAAATGAGGATTTTTGTTCAAGATCAAGGCATGCGAGAAAAATAACCACAGGCATATGTGTGATATTCCGAGGATTATTTTTTGAGCATAACGAAGATATTGGGCAAAAAGACCATTTCTGGATGGGCACTATTTAA
>JABHLN010000156.1 GCA_018693105.1 Desulfobacterales bacterium
AAAAGTCTCCATCTACTGTGTTATAGTGCTTGGCCAGACATTCGATATACTACATGTATGCCTTCACGCCTGGCCAAGCACTATGCCTTGTATATAAAGATTTTTACTTAGCCATCGGTTATACTTTTTACGAGTTTCTCAAAAAATATAATTCTTAAAGTTTAAGTCTAAAGACACATAGTTTTCTTTACTACGACATCAACAATACCTTTAAAATACTGATATTATTTAAAAAAGATTTTTTTATTGTAAATCTGTCTTTCATGTGAACAAAATAAGCTGTTGAATAAAATATTAACCGGTAACCTGGGGGTTGTAATATGAAAAAACTGTTAACGACCTTAATCATTACTATATTGTTTTTTTCAGCATCATACGGAACTATCTTCGGTCAAACCATTAATAATTCCGGGAACTCCACAGAACCGGTGAATCAGGATATAGTAATTGTCCTTGACAACTCAGGAAGCATGAAGATAAACGACCCTTCCTTTCTAACCATTGAGGTTGTTAAAGACTTTATTAAAAGACTTGATAACAAAGCCACTCTCGGAATGGTGATTTTTGATAAAAAGGCCGATCTTATCGAGCCTCTCACCGGCATAACCGGTGTTCCCACAAAAAAAAGACTCCTGAAAAGCCTTGAAAAAGTAAATTATAAAGGCCTTTATTCAAACAGTCCGGCGGGTATAGAAAGGGCTGTATATGAGCTCAAAACAAATGGAAGAAAAAACGCCTCCAAAACAATTATTTTCTTAACTGACGGTATTGTGGATACAGGTGATAAAAGCCAGGATATCCTGATGAAAAAATGGCTTACCGAAGACCTTGCAATGGCATGCAAAAAGGCAGAGATACGAATCTTCAGCATTGCATTCACAAATGATGCTGATTTCAGTGTTATCCAGTCGCTTGCCCTGAAAACAGACGGAGAGTATTTCAGAGCATATGAAATAAAGGGTATCAAGCCGATCTTCAGCAGAATTAAAGGAATTATCGGTCAAAAAGAAAAAGAAGAGATATCATTAAAAACTACATCAGGGAAAAATACATCAGTGAAAAAAATATCACCGGAACTAATTGTGACGGAACAGAAAATTCAAAAACCCGAAACTATACAACCCGAAAATATTAAACAGGAAATACCCCGAAAACAAAAAACCAGTGGAGTAATTAACGGTATTTACATAAAGTCTATTCTTACCGGGATAGCAATATTGTTGTGTCTTATTGTCATATTAACATTTTTTAGAAAAAAGGCTGAAACAAAAGATCCTGACAACGAAGTACCGGATGGGATTTCAATACCCCAGGCCATATTAATTGATGTAAAAAATATCACTTTAAGGAAAACCACTATTTTAACCAAGAATGTTATGAATATAGGTCGGGGTTTGACCAATGATATTATAATACCTGACAACACAATTTCGGGATTTCATGCAACAATAAAATACAAGGATCAGGTATTCTTTCTCGAAGACCAGAAAAGTAGAAATAAAACTTTCTTAAACGACGTTGAGATAGAACCGCATACACCAAAGAAACTTAAAAGCGGTGATGAAATCATCTTTGGTGTTTTCAAATTCATATTCATGCGGGCATTCCAGACGCCAACCGGCGAAACAACTGCAATAGACACATAATGATGAAACTGTTCTTATCAATAATGTAACTAAAGAATAACCCTGTTTTCATTTGATACACATTAAGGAGAAACCATGCTTAACGAAAAGATGATAACCAACATACGTAGTTGCGGGATAATGCAGGGGGCCAACCAGGTTGATGAAAGAATGAGGATACTGACTCATGAAATGGGTTTCCGAATCACCGAAAAGGCCGAAAACGCCCTAATAGCCAGCTGCTTCAATCCGTTCATAGCTTCAGAAGACATGGCAAACTTCCGAAAGCTCCTTGATCATTTCAAGATAGACTACACGCTTTTACAAAAGGAATATTGTTGTGGAGACCCTCTTTATATCGATGCATTAAAAGAGGGTAAGAAAGAGGAAATCAAGGAATGTGATAGTCTATCCAGTGAGTTCGTAAATCATAACCTGGAACAAATTGACGAAATCGGAGCAAGCAGGATAATCGCATATTGTGCCGGATGTGACCTGGTTTTCGAGAGATTAAAGGGTTCCATTAAGCAGGAGGTCGTGTGGCATCCGACACTTCTTGCCCAACTATTTAAAGGAGGAAAGCTTGATTTGAAGGCCGACTACTATGCCGGATGCCATCGAATCCGACGGACTCTTAACAACACCACACCCGATCTGGATTCTGTTATGAGTATTTTGAACAGCATAGAGGGTCTTGAGCTTAACCACCTTAATCATAAGCTTTGCTGCATGGAAGCCAAACAGCTTGAGCCGCTTGCATCATCAGTGAAGAACAAGACAATCATAACCCCTTGTACCGGGTGTGCAATGTACCTGAAGAAAGCTCTCAAAGGAAAGGGGGACTACAGGATTATCCTGCCCTCTACATTAATATGGGAAATAATAGACGGACAAAAACACTGATAAATTTTCTTACATAGCAAAATGTTCTTTCCTTTAAGGCATTTAAATCATTATAGACTTTAATTTCCTTTTGAAAGAATAAGGCTGTTTTGTATCAGGCGGGACATACTAACTACTAATAAATAAAAAAAACGCCAAGGATAACTATATCCCTGGCGTTTTTAAGTTTTTTATGCGGAAGTATTATTGATATGTACATCCCGTTGCGGGAATGGAATAGAAATTCCATTTTCTTCCAAAACCTGTTTAGCTTTTTCTGTCGTATCAAAATAGACACTCCAATAATCACTAAAATCACACCAGGGACGAACAACCAGGTTAACCGAGCTGTCAGCCAACTCCGAGACTGCAACAAATGGAGCAGGTTCTTTTAAAACCCTGGGATCTTCAGTTATCAAGTCTAATA
>JABHLN010000157.1 GCA_018693105.1 Desulfobacterales bacterium
TATGCTCTTCACTAGGCTTAAAAAACTCTTTTGGGCATGGACCCATACGTGGAATATCCTGTACTGTATTGGATGCTACTCCTTTATAATATTCTCCAACACCTTTCAATAGTTTCACACACTTTATTTCGGGAAGAATTTTCTTTTTGAAATATTGCTTGCATTTACAGAAGGGATTATAAGCAGGGAAATAATAATTGATAGCAGACCATATTTAAGGATGGTTTTTGTTTTGTTTAACATATGTTTAACCGGAAAACGATTTAGCTTTCTCTTTAAGATCATTTAGATAGTTCAATGCATCAATCGGTGTCATTTTTGTCAGGTCAAGTTTTTTAAGTTTATCAATAATAATCTCATCTGGTTTTCTGAAAAGTAAAAGCTGCTCCTGGCCATTTTTAAATGATGTCTTATCTGTTTCACCAGTCGACATGTTTCCGATATTTTGTTCGCCGTTTTCAATTTTTGAAAGGACTTTTTTTGATCTTTTTATTATTGTTTCAGGAAGGCCCGCAAGCCTTGCCACCTGTATACCATAACTTCTGTTTGTTCCTCCTGCTACAAGTTTTCTCAGGAATATAATTTCATCATTCCATTCCTTTACGGCGATATTGAAATTTTTTACCCGTGTTTTGGAATTTTCAAGCTCTGTCAATTCATGATAATGAGTAGCGAAGAGCGTTTTAACACCTTCCGACTTTAAATCATGAAGATATTCGGCAACTGACCATGCTATGCTCAGACCGTCAAAGGTACTGGTACCTCTACCTATCTCGTCAATTATTACAAGACTGTCGGGGGTAGCATTGTTGAGGATATTTGCGGTTTCCTCCATTTCAACCATAAATGTACTTTGACCGGAAGAAAGGTTGTCAAGGGCACCGACCCTTGTAAAAATCTTATCAACAACAGGTATTAAGGCCCTGTCAGCAGGTACAAATGATCCTATCTGGGTCATTAGAACAATAAGTGCTGCCTGACGAAGTACAGTCGATTTCCCAGCCATATTAGGGCCTGTAATAATAAGAACCTGGTTGGCTTCATTATCAAGCCGGATTGTATTTGGAACATAGCGTTCACCGGTTATAAGCTTTTCCACAACAGGGTGACGTCCTTCTTCAATAAGAATTATACCTTCTAAATTGATTTCAGGTTTTGAATAACCGTTATTGTCCGCTACTTCTGCCAGGTTAAACAGGCAGTCAATACCTGCTATAAATTGCGCGGTATTCATTATTAACTTATTTTCTTTAATGATTTCAGATCTGATTTTATTAAAGATTTCATATTCAAGGGATGCTCTCTGCTCCTGTGCACCCAGAACTTTTGTTTCAAAGGTTTTCAGCTCATCTGTGATATATCGTTCAGCATTAACAAGGGTTTGTTTTCTTACATAATGGTCAGGAACATCCCCGGCCCGGTTTTTGGATACTTCAATATAATATCCGAACACCTTGTTGTATTTTACTTTTAGTGTGCTTATGCCTGTTTTATCTCTTTCTTCATTTTCGAGTCTGGCGAGCCAGCTTTTTCCATCCGAACTGATTCTTATCAGTTCATCAAGTTCTTCACTATATCCGGTCTTGATAATTCCACCTTCATTTATTGTCAGGGGAGCATCTTCACGGATTCCTTTTTCAATAAGTGCTGCCAGTGCACTAAGTCTTTGAAAATCTTCAGGCTGGTTTTCTATTTTAAATAAACCGGATTTCAGTTGGTTAAGCTCTGAAAGAATATCAGGTATTATATTTAAAGAATGTTTGAAGGCAACAAGATCCCTTGCATTAGCACGGCCCATTGTTATCTTGCTTCCAATACGTTCGAGATCATATACAGATTTTAAATATTCCCTTATATTTCTTCTAATAATAATATTATCTTTTACCTCATGGACTGCATTAAGTCTTGACTGAATTATTTCAGTATCAATAAGGGGATTTCTTATCCATCCCCTTAATAGTCTTCCTCCCATAGCAGTGATAGTTTTATCAAGGATTCCAAGAAGTGTACCCTGTTTAGATCCATCCTGAAGGTTTTTTAAGAGTTCGAGATTGCGGCAGCTGATTTCGTCAATCAATAAATAATTATCAAGACTGTATGTTTCAATTCCGGTAAGATGGCTGATTTCCTGTTTCTGGGTTTCCCGAACATAATGAAGGAGTGCACCTGCTGCGCTGACACCACCTTTCATGTTATTACATCCAAAGCCTTCAAGACTTCTGGTTCTGAATTGTTCGATCAATATTTCTCTTCCGTTATTATAACCAAATATCCTGTCGTCAAGATAAGTTCTTATTTTTTCAGGAAATGCACTAAGAAATGGTGCAAAATACGGATCTTTTTTTGAAGATTCCGGAAATATAATTTCACTTGGTGCAACTCGAAGTGATTCATCTACAACTAAATTAATATTTTCAGATTCTGAAATACGAAAAGCACCTGTAGAAATATCCAGGTATGAAAGACCTATGACTCCCTTATTTACAGCAATTGCAAGGATGTAGTTGTTTGATTTTTCATCAAGAAGTTCGTTATCGACTATCATGCCCGGAGTAACGATACGAACAACATCTCTTTTTACAAGTCCTTTTGCTTTTGATGGATCTTCAATCTGATCACAGATTGCAACCTTAAAACCTTTATCGATCATGCGGCCTATATAACTGTCAACTGCACGTGCCGGAATTCCACACATTGGTATCGGGACGGAGTCATTCTTGTTGCGGGATGTCAGGGTTATTTCAAGAACCCTTGATGCGATTTCAGCATCTTCAAAAAACATTTCGTAAAAGTCACCCATCCTGAAAAACAGTATAGAATCAGTATACTGCTCCTTAATAGACAGGTACTGTTTTACCATGGGAGTTGCTTTTGGTGGAGCCATATGCAGAAAGCTTTAATTTATTTTGAAGATGTATTTATAATTAAAAAACC
>JABHLN010000158.1 GCA_018693105.1 Desulfobacterales bacterium
AAAATCTGGAAATTATAATGGGTTAGGCCAATCATATTATGCCCTGGGAAATTTCGAAAGCGCTTTGGTGAATTTCAAAAAATATGCAGAAATGGAGCCAAAAAACTGGCTTCCGTACAATTGGACCGGATGGACTTATTTAAAGCTGAAGAAATATGAAGATGCTATTATTCAGCTTAAAATAGCAAACAACATCAAAGATACCTCCGGAAGTTATAGCGGGTTAGGTCAGGCATACTATTATCAGGAAAATTTCAATAGTGCTTTGGTTAATTTCAAAAAATATGTAGAAATGGAGCCAAAAAACTGGCTTGCATACCATTGGCTGGGTTGGACATATACACACATGAAAAAACATGAAGATGCTATTGTTCAGTTTAAAATATCAAATAACCTTAAAGAAAATCCTGGAAATTATAATGGTTTAGGCCAGTCATACTACTCTCAGGGAAATTTCAGAAGCGCTATAGTGAATTTCAAAAAACATGCAGAAATGGAACCAAAGAGTTCGGATCCGTACAATTGGCTGGGAGGGATATATGTAATTCAGGAGAGATATGAAGATGCAATTATTCAGTTCAAAAGAGCAAACAGCCTCAAAGAAACATCAAAGACATATATAGGCCTGGGTAAATCCTATCTTAGGCTTGAAAATTACCAGAAAGCTGATTCAGCATTTTCTAATGCAATTAAAATAGCAAAGAGTGACAATGAAAAAACACAATGTGAATTTCATTTGATCAGCAGTTATATTATTCAAGGTAAGTATCAGAAGGCATATGATATTTTAGGATCAAAACCCTATATTGGAATGGAATACAGGGCCGGGGACAGTGGAATTAAAATTATTAATATAGTGAAAGGATCACCGGCAGATATTTCCGGTTTAAGGACAGGAGACTTATTAACAAATTTTGGCGGGAAAAATTTGATGGGCATGACAAACATGCAGTTTTCTGAAAAAATAATCCAGAAAGCGGAATATGGTTCAGAAGTTAGTCTGAAAATCAAAAGGGATGGATTAAATCTTACAAAAAATCTTATTGTTGGTATCATACCCGGTATGGCAAAGGGTAAAAAAAAAGAAAGCCGCAAAATAGTACAAGCTAAGAAAAAAGATAGTGAAACCGGAGTTAGATGGGCAGTAATTATAGGAATATCAAAATATAAGGACACGCAAATACCATCACTTAGATATGCAAATTCTGATGCTAAAACCTTTTATAAATGGTCAGTTTCACCAGATGGCGGTAAATATGCGCCTTCACATGTTAAGCTGTTACTGGACGAAGATGCTACAGGTACAAATATTAAAAAGGCGCTGTTTGAATGGCTCAGGGGAGCACTCAGTGAAGACATGGTAACTATTTATTTTGCCGGCCATGGCTCACCCGAATCCCCGGATTCTCCGGATAACCTTTTTTTACTTCCGCATGATACTCAATACAGCAGTATAGCAACTACAGGCTTTCCCATGTGGGATATAGAGACTGCTTTGAAGCGTTTTATAAAAGCAAAGAAAGTTGTTGTCATCGCAGATGCATGTCATTCAGGCGGTGTAGGTCGTTCATTTGATGTTGCAAGAAGATCAAACAGGGGAATGAAGGTTAATCCGATAAGTTACGGCATACAAAATTTATCCCAGGTCGGTGATGGTGTATGTGTGATTAGTGCTTCAAGTGACAATCAATTCTCCCAGGAGAGCAATAAGTGGGGCGGCGGTCACGGTGTTTTTACTTATTTCTTACTAAAAGGACTTAAAGGTGATGCGGATTATAACAAAGACAGTTCAGTGTCACTTGGAGAGCTTACCTCATATTTGTCTGAACGGGTCAGGCGCGAAACAAAAAATGCTCAGAGTCCAACTGTTGCCGGAAGGTATGATCCTGCACTGACAATTGGAAGATAAAAAATATTAGCCACCCCGTTACCGGGACAGGCAGGCACACAGACTACTTTCTTCGCCTGCGGCGGAATAGTTTTCTTAGAATATATTGGTATTGTTCAATCCTTCCCGCCAAATAATGACAGTTATGCACTGTCAATAACACCGGCAATATTTGGTATACCTTTTTTGTTTATAATGGTGTATCAATTGTTTTGTACTTGTCCGCCTCTGGCGGGGTCAATAGCTTTTCAGGATTGTTTCATAAATATTAAGTTTCAAAAGATAGAAAAATTTTAACCGCAGAGTTACGCTAAGAAGAAATATAAAAAGCTTCATTAAATATTTTTTATATCAATTGCTTATAAACTTGAAGTCACAATTTGTGACCTCAAGTTGGGTGGTTCACGATATACACTGATGGCTTTTACCGAAAAGACAGAAAATTAAACCAAAACTGAGTTTGTTAATTGTGTAGGTTTGACCCCTTTGTTTTTTTATTCCTTTTGACATGCTTAGAAAATTCAAGACCAGCGGTCAGTACAGATTTTCTGTTAGAAACTGCACCGAGATGTGCCGGCGTCACAAGAGAATAATTGAAATCTAAAATATTTCTTTATGCCTGGGTATCGAGAGACAAGAGCAAGCAGCCTTTGGCTTTCACTGATAAGACTGAAAAATATAAAAACTGGTTTCAATAATTAAAACAAAACTATGTTTGACCTCTTTGTTTGTAAAAAGGAAATAATGATGACTGATGACCTGTTAAAGAAAGGAAATTGGCAAACTTTTGATTTACTTATGACCCCGGATGGATTTGATAATCTTAAATACGAACTTGAATCCAATAATCAAAGAGCCCCCCAAATTTATGTTCACGTTTGTGCAGAAGGAACATTAAAAAATGAAGTACTAAGAATCGGAAAAGCCAAATACGGAGTGATTGATCGTTGGATAAAGCAGGGTTGGGGGCACGGAAACACATTTCTATGGTCAATTGGAAAATCAAAACATTATGCCAGACATGCTGAT
>JABHLN010000159.1 GCA_018693105.1 Desulfobacterales bacterium
ATTGAAGATTACGATAGGTGTCCTCGATATTGTGGGCTGATTATTGAGAATATTAAGGTTTCTGAGTCGCCTGAGTGGATGAAGAAAAGGTTGAAACCATTCTGGAAAATCTCTACAAAAAACTTACAATTATTAAAATAGAAGGAATGTACGGGCTGGTACCGCTTATCCCCGGTATTTTTGAACTGTATTTTGCCGGTGGAAATGATACTGAAGAAAATCTGAAAAAAGCCGGAATTATTTTCCATAAGTTTCTTAATAAAGTCTATGAGGGTGAAAAGGCCACTCGTGACCAACCCATGTTTCTCCCGAAACTTCCTTTAGGGGCCAAAAAAACCCTTATAAAAATAGATGAAACAATTGATATGGCAACCCAGTCAAGCATACTTCCATATGAACTTGTTGAAGAATTGATTGATCAAAACGATTACTTTGCGAAGGTCCCGTGCCAATGCCGAATGGTAGGCGAGTATGCTGGTGATCCTTGTACTCTTGCACCTTCGGATGTAGGATGTCTTGCGGCAGGTGATCCTGCAAGAACTCTTGTAAAGCATAATATGGGAGAAGAGATGACAAAAGAAGAGGCAATCGATTATCTCAAAAGAGCTTCAGAAGCAGGGCTTATACATAACGGGGGGCGGCTTTCAGGACCTTCGGCAACGCTTTCAATATGTAACTGCTGTCCGTGTCACTGCCCTTCAGTCAAAGCTGAAAGGAACTATAGAGTAAGAGGCGTAAATCCAAGCAATTTTGAGCCTGTGATCAATAATGAACTTTGCAATAAATGTGAAATATGCATGAGGAAATGCCCTGTTCATGTTATTTTTCATAAATGGCCTTCTGAGGCTGATTCATCAGATGAAGCTATGGTAATTAAGACAGAACACTGCCTTGGATGCGGTGTCTGTGCAGTGAACTGCCCTGAAGAAGCAATAAAGATGGTTCGTGTTAGAGATTTTGTTCCACCTGAAAGTTCACCGCTACAGAAAGAACTCGGTTTGGGATAGAAATTTGAATTTGATATCCGGTTTTGCCCTTTACAAAAAAACGGACAAAAAAAGCGGTCTGCCATTGTTTATGACAGATCGCTTTTTTATTTTTGGGCAGGTTATAATTTATTCAAAATATCACTATTTATAGCTTCAATTTCAATGTATGATCCTTTTCTAAGAGAAATTTAAGAACGTTCACCAAGACGTACACATTTCGAAGGATCATGTGTATCACGCAGCTTTCTTTTTAAAAGCTTATTTGTCTCATTCCTTGGGATTTGATCTACAAACTCATACCATCTTGGGCGTTTGTAAGGGCTGAGCTTTTCAAGGCAGAATTTGTCAAGGTCATCCGCCTGTAATTTTGATCCCGGCTCTGTAACAATTACAGCTTTTACCGATTCATCCCACTTTTTATCAGGTACACCTACAACTGCAGCATCAACAATATCCGGATGTTTTAACAGGATAGTTTCCACTTCTATGGAATATACATTTTCTCCACCGGATTTAATCATATCTTTTGAGCGGTCTACAAAATATAGATAACCATCCTTATCTTTTGACATGAGATCACCAGTGTGAATCCAGCCTCCGCGAAGAGCTTCTTTGGTTGCCTCCGGTCTTTTCCAGTAACCTATCATTGTTGATTGTCCCCTCAGGCAGAGTTCACCAACTTCACCGTCAGGAAGAATCTCGTCGTTTTTGCCGAGAATTGCAGCATCAAAACATAAAAGAGGCCTGCCGACAGTACCCGGTTTTTCAAGCTCCTCTTTTTGAGTACACAATGTGACGCAGCCACCTCCCTCAGTACAGCCGTATGTTCCATAAAAAACAGCGTTTGGTATGACTTCGTGGAGTTGATCAAAGATCTTTTGTTTCACCATATTTGCTCCTCCCAGTACGCCACGTATTGAACTGGTATCAATTCCATTCTCTGTGGCATAATCAAGTGCCTGGGGAAAAGCCGGGAAAGCTGTTATGGTAGCATTGTGACTTGAAGCATAGTTCCATAAATTCTCATTTACCGCTGAGTCAGGTATTATTACCGTGCCTCCTGCCAGAAGTGTTGAAGTAGCATAGCTGAACCCTGCGACATGAAAGAAAGGATAAACGCCAAGAAGCCGGTCATCAGAATTAATTTGTATATTATTGACAACATTTGAGTTAGAAACGAGCCATCCGATTTGAGAACTAAGGCATCCCTTTGGTTTTCCTGTAGTGCCGGATGTATAAAGTTGTATTAATGGAATCTCAGGTGAAACACGCGGGAAATTTCGAAGATTAAAAGATGCCGGCTCAAGGCTCTTTTCAAGGTCATCACCGATTACCCAGTGTCTTAAATCGAAAAGCCCTGCTTCTCTGGCTGTTTTTTCAAGTTCAGGATCGATTACTGCGTAAGATGCTTCGGAGTCTTTTATCTGAAAGTTTAACTCATCCGGGTGAAGTCGTATATTAAGCGGGACGATAACAGCACCGATAAAAGAAGCTGCAAAACAGAATTCCAGAAATTCCGGGTTGTTTGAGGAAAGAAGAGCAAGCCTTGTGCCCTGCTTTACTCCTGCCTTTTCTAACATCATTACGATGCTTGAAACACGATCTTCCATTTCAGCATATGTTCTCTGCCTGTCTCTGCCCCATATAAAAGCCGGGCTTGAACCACTTAACAATGTGCCGCGTGTTACAATATCACCGAATATCATCGATGCATTCATAAATCCTCTCCTTAAATTTGATGGCGTCGTAAAAAGTCCAATATCTGCGTTGCGCTGCATCCCTCGTCACT
>JABHLN010000016.1 GCA_018693105.1 Desulfobacterales bacterium
CTGCGTTATAGCGTTTGATCAGAAGTTCGACATACTACATGTATGCCTTCACTCCTGATCAACCTCTATGCTTTATATATGAAGATTTTTACTTAGCCATCAATTAACTATATTGAAAGCAGAGTAATTATAAATTGAACAATTAAGGTGAAAAAATGGCAAAAAGTCTGGTTGATACAAGAGATTCACGGTTTGTTCTTTTTGAGCAGCTCGAAGTCGACAAGCTTCCCTTTGAAGGTGTTACAAAGAAGATGCTTGATATGACATTAAAAGAAGCTGAAAAACTGGCACAGAATGTAATTGCACCGACAAACAGTGATGCAGATAAAATCGGATGCAAATATGAAAACGGTAAAGTTATAGTACCAGAGTCCTTTCACAAACCTTATGAAGTAATTTCCGAAGGCGGATGGAATGTAATTTCAGATGATGTTGAGGTTGGGGGTCAGGGGTTGCCCAAGTCTATAGAAATATGTTGCAGGGAGCTCTTTGAGGCTGCAAATATGGGATTCAGCAACTTTATAAATCTTACCCACGGCTCAGCAAAACTTGTAGAAATATTTGGTACTGATGAGCAAAAAGAAACTTATTTAGAAAAAATGTTTGAAGGTACCTGGGCCGGAACAATGTGTATTACCGAGGCTGAGGCCGGGTCAGATGTTGGTGCAATAGCAACAACTGCAGCCAAGAAAGAAGATGGAACTTACTCTATCAAGGGTGGGAAAATTTTTATTTCCGGCGGGGATAATGATCTTGTCGAAAATATTGTACATATGGTTCTGGCAAGGATAGAAGGACACCCCGAAGGTACAAAAGGGCTTTCTCTTTTTATAGTTCCAAACATCAGACCTTCAGACGGTGAATTTAACGATGTTCACTGTACCGGTATAGAAGAAAAAATGGGGCTTCACGGATCATGTACCTGCTCATTGACATTCGGTGACAAGGATAACTGCACCGGTTACCTTCTCGGAAAAGAACAGCAGGGGATAATGGTAATGTTCCACATGATGAACGAGGCCAGGCAGCTTACTGGTTCACAGGGACTTGCCGTGGCAAGTGCAGCTTATCTCGAAGCACTTGACTATTCCCGTCAGCGTATACAGGGTGTTCATTACACACAAAGCAGAAATCCTGAAGCAGAAAATATTGCAATTGCAGATCACCCTGATATCAGGGCAAAACTGATGAAAATGAAATCCTACGTGGAAGGATGCAGGGCCCTTGTTTATTATCATGCTTTCTGCATGGACCAGCTTGAAAAATCAAAATCTGATGAGGAAAAGGCAAAATGGAACGGTTTGGTTGCTCTTCTCACTCCTATCTGCAAAGCATATTCAACTGACCGTGGTTTTGACGTATGCTCTGATGCAGTTCAGACTCTTGGTGGATATGGTTACTGTAGCGAATTCCCTGTTGAGCAATATCTCAGGGATGAAATGATTACCCGTATTTATGAAGGTACCAACGGTATTCAGGCAATAGACCTTGTAACCAGAAAGATCGGTATGGGTAAAGGATCGGTTTTTAAGAGCTTTCTCGCCGAGATTGATAATACCATAGCAAAAGTAAAAGAGAATTCGTCTATTTTGGAATATGCTTTGAAGATGGAGCAATACAGAGATATCCTTGAAGAAGCCACTAATTTTATGTTCACGGAAATGAGATCTGAAAATGTTGGAATTGCAATGGCAAAAGCCACTAAATTTTTAGAGCTTTTTGGTGACATTACATTAGCCTGGTTATGGGTATGGCAGGTTGCACTCGCCGAAGAAAAGCTTGAAGAATTAATGAAAAAGAAAGGGAAGACAAGGGAAGAGTTTGATCCTGCAGCACCTGTAAATAAAGATGCTGCATACTATGGCGGAAAAATCATGACAGGTAAATATTATCTTGAACGCATGATGCCTTCTGTTACCGGAAAACTTGAGGAAGTAAAATC
Source organism: Desulfobacterales bacterium (assembly GCA_018693105.1). Taxonomy (GTDB): domain Bacteria; phylum Desulfobacterota; class Desulfobacteria; order Desulfobacterales; family SURF-7; genus JABHLN01. The sequence continues at coordinate 1,943 of JABHLN010000016.1, forward strand.
CGGCGGAGAAAACTTTCTTGATATGGCTTTGGACAGTTTTTAATTATTTTTTTCTTGAGGTACATTTATGATAGAACTGCTAAAAGGAGTAAAAATCCTTGATCTTTCCCGATTACTTCCGGGGCCCCTCTGCTCGTTGTTTTTGGCGGATATGGGCGCGGATGTTTTAAAAATTGAAGATACAGGTTCTGGTGACTATACACGTTGGGACTTACCGAAAATTAAGGAAAATTCAGCCTTTTTTCTGATGTTAAACAGAAACAAGAAAAGTATGAGATTGAATCTCAAAGAGCAGGACGGTTATGATATCTTATGTGAACTTGTAAAAGATGCTGATGTTGTAATTGAACAATTCAGGCCGGGGGTAGCTGAAAAACTCAAAGTTGACTACAAAACTTTAAGTAAAATAAATCCAGGCCTGGTTTACTGTTCAATAACCGGTTACGGTCAGGATGGACCCTACAGGGACAAAGCCGGCCATGATCTTAACTATATCGGATTTTCCGGACTTCTCGGCCAGACCGGATGGAGAAAAGGCAGGCCAATCATTCCTGGAACCCAGGTGGCTGATCAAGCCGGCGGCAGCCTTATGGCTGTTATGGGAATTCTTGCAGCGCTTATAGGAAAGAACAGAACCGGCAAAGGAGAGTATGTAGATGTTTCCATGATGGACGGTACAATGTCACTTATGGTTATCGCTTTAGGCAGTTATTTTGGTTATAATAATGTGCTTGAACGTGGTGAAAGTCTACTAACCGGGTCGTCTCCCTGTTATGATGTTTATGAAACAAAAGACGGGAAATTTATGGCGCTTGGAGCATTTGAAGCAAAGTTCTGGAAAGCTTTTTGTGTTGTTGTAGACAGGCCGGATCTCATTGAAAAACAGTTTCCGAAAGAAGGAGAGCTTGATGAGGTCCGCAAGGAAGTTGAAGGTATTTTTAAACAGAAAACAAGGGACGAGTGGGTTGATTGTATGGCTGATGTTGATGTCTGCTGTACTCCGGTGTTAGAGCTTGATGAAACTGTCGAAAATGAACAGGTAAAAGCCCGAAATATGATCTTTGAAATGGATCATCCATTTGAAGGACGCATTAAGCAGATCGGTTTCCCTTTAAAATTTGAAAACTCGGAATTTGAAGTTAAACTGCCTGCTCCCATGTTGGGTGAGCATAATGATGAGATATTATCAGGTCTCGGATTAACAGCCGAGAAAATTGAAGAGCTAAGACAAAAGAAGGTTATATAATAACTTGGGAAATAATAAAAAACTGTGGAGGTGAATTAATGAGTAAAGAAGAAATGAATTTTGAAGAAGCGAAAGAGCTTTGGGGGAAAGCAAGGGCAAGATATGCTGAAAAGCTGAGACCTGCCAAAAATTTATCAGGTATACCGCTTAAAACTGTTTATACCAAAGATGATATTGAAGGTCTTGATCTTCCAACTGTTCCTGGTGTTTATCCTTTTACAAGGGGACTTTATCCCGACGGATATGCTTTGACCCCATGGATGCAGCAGATGGTTTTCGGATACGGGACCATTGATGAGACAAGGGTAAAAATGGAAAATCTTGTCAAGGAAGGTATGGAAGGGTATTTCGGTCACAAGGTTTTCAATGTGGTTTTTGATGTTCCATCAATGTACGGTATTGATGCGGATCATCCTGAAGCTGAGGGTAACCTTGGTCAATGCGGTGTTCACATGTCCACAGTTGAAGATTATGATGAAATGATAAGAGACTGGGACCTCAAAACTTCAAATTTTTCACTTATTACAGGAGACAATTGTCTTCCCGCACTCGCACTAATTACAGCAGCAGCAGACAGGCGTGGGGAAAGCTCTGAAGCCCTTCATGGAAACTCAATGAACTGGTATCCGAGGATTGCAGTTCAGGATATTCCGTCATGGGAACCCAGATGGGGATATGCTTTGATGGCTGATCTGATCAAATACTGCACCAAAAGTATTCCGGCATGGAACACAACCAATATTTTCATGTACGGTCTTTCAGAGGCAGGTGCGACTCCCGCACAGGAACTTGCTTATGGTGTAGGATGGGGTAAATCGGTAATTGATGCAGGTAAGGCTGCCGGACTTGACCCTGACACTTTCGTAGGACGTCTTGGATTCCAGATCGGCATCCAGATGAACTTCTTTGAAGAGGTCGCAAAACTCAGGGCTCACAGAAGAATGTGGGCAAAGGTCACAAAGGATGCGGGATGTACCAAACCTCAGTGCCTGCATGCAAGAGTTCATGTTCATACAAGTGGTAATGTTCTGGTTGCTCAGCAGCCTCTTAATAATACCGCAAGGATTACAATGCAGATCATGGCTGCCGTTATGGGTGGTGTTCAGTCAATTCATTCATGCTCCTATGATGAAACAATTGGTATCCCGACTGAAGAATCCCATAGAACTGCATTAAGATCTCAGCAGATAATGATGTGGGAAAGTGGACTTAAAGATGTTGCCGATCCTCTGGCAGGCTCATACTACATGGAAACACTTACCAATCAGATGGAAGAGGAAGGCTGGAAACTTTTCAATAAGATGGAAGAACGTGGCGGTTACATGAAGGCGCTTGAAGACGGATGGTTGAAGAAAGAAATCGATGATACGGCATATGCTACAAAACAGGCTATTACAAGCGGCAAACAACCTGTTGTCGGTATGAATAAGTACCTGGTGGAAGAAGAAGAAATGTACGAACCTTTTAAAGTTGATTATGCCATTGAAACAAAAGCGATTGAAAGACTTAAAGCCTTCAAGAAAAAACGTAATCAGGAAGATGTTGACAATATGCTCGAAGCCGTCAAGAAAGCCTGTATTGATATGAAGGAAGGTAATGGCGATCTTATGCCGGTACTTGTAGATGCAGCCAAAAAAGGTGCAACAAACGGCGAAATGAGTGCGGTAATGCGCGATCCTTTTGGATGGATTGTTTCCGAATAATCTTTTCAAAGAAATAATTTAATAAACAAATAAATATAAAATATTATTTAACAATATTTATGGAGGTGATTATGCCTGATAAAAAGATCAGGGTTCTTCTGGCCAAGAAAAAGATTGACGTACATGGACGCGGCAGTAAACTTATTGCCCGTGAGATGCGGGATGCAGGAATGGAAGTAATTTACTTTCGTTTCGGAACCGTGGAAGATATTGTAAGTGCTACCATCCAGGAGGATGTAGATGTACTCGCACTGAGTATAATGACAAGCGGACATTTGAAAATAGTTGAAAGACTTATACCGATACTCAAGGAAAAGGGAATGAATGATCTTATGGTGATCATCGGCGGAATTATTCCTGAGATTGACTTTGCTGAGCTGAAGGCAATGGGAGTTCATGGCGCATTCAAATCAGGTCTTCCGGGCCAGGTAGCTATCGACTATATCAATGAAAATATTGGAAAAGTCGGCCTTAAGTAAAATCTTAATATCCGGATTTTTTAAAGACCGGATAAATCAAAGAAGCGGATACAAAGTAGATTGAGAAATTTTGTATCCGTTCTTTAAGGAGATATCATAATGTCTTATGAAGTGATAATTCTGGAAAAACAGGACGGGATAGCCACCATTACATTTAACCGCCCGAAAGTATTCAATGCGTACAGTGAGCAGATGTCGCATGAACTGAAATCAGCGGTAACTGATGTTGGCGAGGATGAGTCTGTAAGGATTCTTGTCTTGAAGGGTTCCGGTGATAACTTTTTGGCCGGAGCTGACATCAATATGCTTAACGGCTGGTCAAAAGCCGCCGAAGATGAAGGATGGGAAAAGGTAAAAGAAATACTGGACAACCATTTCAGTCCGACTCTTCTTGAAAAAATTCCTCAACCCACCATTGCAGCAGTTGACGGCATGGCATGGGGCATGGGAAGTGAGATATCAATCGGGTGTGATATACGTATTTGCACTAACAGAGCTTCCTTTGCTCAGCCGGAAATTAACCTCGGTATTATTACCGGCGGTGGCGCAAGCCAGAGGCTGCCGAGGATAATCGGTTCTGCAAAGGCAATGGAGATGATACTTACAGGTGCTCCTATTGATGCCAATGAAGCATTCAGGCTTGGACTTGTAAGCCAGGTGGTGGCACCGGAAGATCTTGATGGTGCTGTAGCTAAGCTTTCAAAGAAGATTATGGCCAAGAGTCCTCTTATGGTAAACTGGGCAAAGCAGTGTGTTAATCTCTGCATGGACCATGATCTGTATTCAGGTGTTGACAAGGAGCTTACACAGTTTTCCAAAACCTTTGAAACCGATGATTCAAAAGAAGGAACATCAGCGTTTCTTGAAAAGAGAAAACCAAATTTTACAGGAAAATAACAGGAGTAAATAAAATGAGTCTTGAAAGTTTAAAAATGTTCAGCCTTGAAGGCAAAGTGGCTATAGTTACCGGTGGAAGTCGAGGATTTGGAAAGTCCATTGCTCTTGCTCTTGCAGGTGCAGGTGCAGATGTTGTTGTTGCAAGCCGTACCCAGGCGGATCTTGATGCAGTTGCAGAAGAGATTAAAGGAATGGGCCGCAAAGCACTTGCTATTTCAACTGATACCTCAAAAGAGGAATCTATTCAGAATCTTGCAGAAAAAACCATAGAAGAGTTCGGCAAGATAGACATCCTTATAAATAATGCCGGTGTCGGAAACAATATTCCTTTTCTCAATATTGGCGACGAGGATTGGGACTATGTTATGAATGTAAACCTCAAAGGTTATTTCATGTGTTCCAAGATAATCGGTAAATACATGTTCAAAGCAAAAACCGGCAGGATAATTAATATTTCATCCGCCATGGGTAATGCTCCCCTTCCTTATCTAGCACATTATGCCGCCTCCAAGGGTGGAATTAATGCCATGACAAAAAGTCTGGCGCAGGAATGGGCAACCCGTGGTATTACAGTGAATGCAATAGCACCTTCATATTTTGCAACCGATATCAACGCACATGCAATGGAAGATAAAGGCATTACCCAGCTTATTATGTCCAAGACTCCAGTAAACAGGTGGGGACAGACGGAAGAGCTTACAGGCCTGGTTATTTATCTTGCTTCTGATTGTTCAAGCTTTATGACCGGAGCAATTCTTGCTTTGGACGGTGGATGGTCTGCAGGATAGGCGTTTTGTAAATTTGATTTTGATGGCTTTTAAAAATTTCCATCTATTACATTATTTTAGTTGATCAGAAGCGTTGGATACAGAACCTTAGCCCATGCTCCTGATCAACCATTATATGCGGTTATGAAGAGTTTTATTCAGCCGTTGATTTTTTACCAAAGTATCAATTTTTAATACTCGAAAGGAGAGTATGTTATGGCTAAAAGAGTTGAAACAATATCAAAATTAGGGAAACTTTCAGATATAAATAAGTATATAAAGCCCGGGTCTTTTATAGCACTCGGTGGTGGCTGGAGTTGCAACAAACCGATGGCGGTTGTCCGGGAGATCATTCGTCAGAAGATTACCGGTCTGAAAGCAATGTCTATTGTAGGCGGCTGGGAAATGGAATGGCTCCTTGCGGCTGGAGCTCTTGATCACCTGGTTTTCAGCTTTTTAAGTCTTGAATCATTCGGACTTCCTGCAAATTTTAGAAAAGCTGCTGAAAAGAAGACAATAGAGCTTACAGAAATTGAAGGCTGCAGTATGATAAAAGGACTTGAAGCTGCAGGCTTTGGAATACCTTTCAGCGCATTTAAAGGCCCAAAGGGGTCTGACATTGTGAACGAAGCCCCTGAACTATATAAAACAGTATCGTGCCCTTTTACCGGTCAGGAATTAACCGCTATTCAGGCGATCGTTCCCGATGTAGGCATAATTCATGCCCAGCGGGCTGATGAACAGGGCAATGTACAGATATACGGAACTTCAGGTTCAGATATCGATATTGCTATGGCTGCCAAAAAAGTAATTGTAACTGTTGAAGAGATTATATCTTCTGATCAGATTCGTGAAGACAAGTCAGCAACAAAACTCTTCAGGTCTGAGGTTGATATGGTTATCCATGTTCCTTTTGGAGCAAGTCCATGCAGTAGTGTTCCTTATTACACAGCTCACCTTATGCAGATGATGAAGGATGTTCAGGGACTTAATCCCAAGACAGCCGCTGAATATGCAGCAGACATGGTAGGGGCAAATGAAGAGGAATACTGGGCAAAAGCTGGTGGAGAAGAAGCACAGAACAAATTAAAATCACTTGCACTGCAGACAAAGGCCATTGACAGGCCTGCTGAAATTACGGAAGAAAAGACTGATGACTTTACTGTAGCAGAGCAGATGGTGGTTGCCCTTGCAAATACAATAGATGATGAAGATTCAATTGTTCTAGGATCATTTACGCCACTGGCATATGCAGCATATAATCTTGCTAAACTGACCCATGCTCCCAACGCTCTTATGGTAGGCTACAGCGGTGTTGATGCATTACCGTTCCAGATGGGCTTCCATACATCTGAAGCCTCATGCACAAAATACTCTGCCGGCTTGTGGTCAATGACAGAATGCATCGAAGCTGTTCATTTCCGTGGTACAGGTGATATTGAAGCGGTATCAAGCGCCCAGATGGACGTAAATGCCGATATCAACATTTCATGGTTGCCGATGCCGATTATGGGTGAAGACAGAAAACCCACCGGTGAATGGAACACAAGAGGCCTTAGGCTTCCAGGTGGTGCCGGTGCTCCTGTCGTATTCGGTCTGCACAAAAAATCCATAGCATATTTTGCAAGTCATTCAAAACAGGTATTTGTTCCCAAAGTTAACTATATTACAGGAACCCGCGTATATCTGACTGCAGAAGAACGTGAAGCTCAGGGTCTCCGCCCCGGACCTGTAGTCGTAGTCACAAATCTCTGTATCATGGAAATGGTAGAACGTGGAAAATGGGTAGTACATTCGCTTCATAAAGGTGTTACAGCTCAGGATGTTATTGACAATACCGGCTTTAAGGTTGAAATTGCAGATGACTGTCCTGAAACAAAAGCTCCGACAGCACAGGAAGTTGAACTTATCAAGGATCTTGATCCCAAGGGTATCCGCCTTCTTGATTTCATGAGTGGAAAAGAACGCGCTGGTAAGCTGCCTGCAATTCTTAATGATGAATGGTCTTCTGTATAGTTTATGAATAAGAGTTATTAATAATAAGTAATGGCTCATCGTTTTTGAAAGAAGTTTTTTTCAAAAACGATGAGCTTTAAGAAAATATATTTGGAGGTAAAGATGGAATATACAGTAATTAAAATAGAAAAAAAGGACGGATACGCAATTATTTATTTTGATCGTCCTGACAAGTTTAATGCGGCAAATGCCCAGATTTTTGCTGAACTTACAGCGGCAGTTCAGGAACTTGACGCAGATGAAAGTATTGGATGCATGATCCTTACAGGTCAGACTTTTACACACCCCAAAAAAGGGACTCCGTTTCCAGTTTTCTCAGCTGGTGCAGATGTTGAGCAGTTTTCTACAATTGGTAAAACAGAAGCCGGTTTTGATTTCATCAAGGTCTGTTTTGACCCGTTCAAAGCTATTGAAATGTCAGAAACCCCGATTATTGCAGCTGTAAATGGTGCTGCGTTCGGTTTCGGTTTTGAGATTTCAGGCTGCTGTGACATGGTTTTTGCTTCAAAAAGTGCAAAGTTTGCACTTAAAGAATTAAATCACGGTGCAATTCCTGCATGGTGTGTAACTCGTGGTCTTGAGCAGCTCAGCAAGAAAGTTGTAGCATACCTCTGCCTGACAGCAAAAGAAATTGATCCTGAAGAAGCAAAACGTCTTGGAGTTGTTCTTGATGTATTTGAAGATGACGATCTGCTTCCGCAATGTGAAGCTCTTGCTGCACGTATCGGAAAAACAAGCTACGTTTCACGTACATTTATCAAGAAAATCCTTAATAAGGATGCCATGAAAGATTATCAGGACGCAGAACGTTTTATGCCGACAGTATTTGCCACAGAATTTATGCAGGGTGCATTTGCTAGATTCACTAAAGGCGATACTAAAAACGTAAAATAATTTACGGAAAGGATGTTTCTGATGAAAGAAGTAGTAATTGTATCAGGCGCTAGAACTCCTATTGGTGTTATGGGAGGAAGCTTGATTTCATTCAGACAGCGTGACCTTGCGGCAATGGTTATCACAGAAGTACTAAGCCGTGCCGGTGTTGAAAAAGACAAGGTGGAAGATGTATTCATGGGCTGTTGCAACAACCCTATGGAAGATGTAAATGTCGCACGGGTAGGTCTGCTGGAAGCTGGACTACCATACAGCGTACCTGGTGTGACTGTAAACAGGGTCTGTCTGTCAGCTATGGAAGCTATTGCATCTGCAGCACGAAAGATTCAGTGTGGTGAAGCTGATATCTGCATTGCAGGTGGTGTCGAAACCATGAGTAATGCACCGTATTATATTAAGTCTGCCAGATGGGGAGCAAGGCTCCAGCACAAGGAAATGACCGATTCGCTATGGGAAGGCCTTCATGCCGGTGGTCCTGATATAATGGGTATTACCGCGGAAAACATAGCGGAACAATACGATATTTCCCGTGAAGATCAGGATGAAGCAGCGGTAAGGTCTCATAATAATGCTGAAAATGCGACTATAGAAGGCCGTTTCAAGGATGAAATCATCCCTGTAACTATTAAAAAAAGAAAGAAAGAAATTATATTCGATAAAGATGAGCATTTTCGTCCCGGTATGACAATGGAACAGCTTGCAAAACTTCAACCATCGTTCAAACAGGGTGGAACCGTGACAGCAGGAAATGCTTCCGGAATAAATGACGGCGCTGCAGCTATTCTGATGATGTCAGCAGATAAAGCCAAAGAACTTGGTGTTAAACCCATGTTGAAATACATCTGTAATGCTGTTGCGGGTTGTGATCCAGACATAATGGGTATCGGTCCTGTTCCTGCAACGGAACTTGCTCTCAAGAGAGCAAAAATGGATATTAAAGATATTAATCTTGTTGAAATTAATGAAGCTTTTGCCGCCCAATATGTTGCCTGTGAAAGAGGAATTGGCGTAGATCGAGAGATTACTAATGTAAATGGGTCCGGAATAGGACTCGGGCACCCTGTAGGTTGCACAGGAACAAGAATCGTTGTAACCCTTATGTATGAAATGATCAGAAGGGATGTAAATGTCGGTCTTGCGACCTTGTGCGGCGGTGGCGGTATGGGGCTTACCACAATTTTTGAAAGAGTTTAACGGCCCGTGTTTAATTGATGAAATATTGTATATATTAACAGGGCGGGAAAACGGAGCCCTGTAAAATAAAAATAAATTTATTACAATCAGGAGGTCATAAAATGGCTGAAATAAAAAAAGTTGGTATTATCGGTGCCGGTATGATGGGTGCTGATATCGCTATCTCATGCGCACTTGCAGGATGTGAAGTGTTCATGAAGGAAATTAGTATGGACCTGGCTCAGGCTGGTCATGATCGTATTGCAAAAGATCTGAAAAAATGGGTTTCAAAAGGTAGAATCAAAACGGATGATGCCGGAGTAGAAAAAGCTCTGGGACTTCTTATACCTACGGATTCTTTCGACCTGTTTGCCGATGTTGATATTGTTATTGAGGCAATATTTGAAGATATCAACGTGAAGGCTGAAAATTACAAAGAACTTGATAAAGTGTGCAAACCTTCATGCATTATTGCTTCGAATACCTCTTCAATTTCCATTACAAAACTAGCAAGTGCAAGTTTTGACAGTATTGAAAGAAAAGCAAACTTTGTTGGTATGCATTTCTTTTCACCTGCAGTAATCATGAAGCTTGTTGAAGTAATAAAAGGTGAAGAGACTTCAGACGAAACAATGGCTGCTGCAAGCGCATTCTGTAAAAAAATCAGTAAAGAACCGGTAACAGTTGTTGACTGTGTTGGTTTTGTTGTTAATCGTATCCTTTATGCTCTTAATAATGAAGCTATAAGGCTTTACGAAGAAGGCGTATGTTCAATTGAAGATATTGACAAAGCCTGCCAGCTTGGCCTTGGTCATCCCGTAGGACCGTTTGCACTTATGGATCTTACCGACAATGCTCTTAACCTTAATGTCGGAAATATCCTTTATGAAGCATATGGTGACAGGTTTCTTCCGAGACCTTCAATGAAGAAAAAGGTTGATGCCGGTCATTATGGAAGGAAATCTGGTCGTGGGTGGCACGACTATAGAAAATAAGCTGAAAAAGCTTGTTTCTTTTTATTTTTTATAGTTTATGCTATTAACATAAATATAATTTATAAAACGGGGCTTGAGAAGGAAACATGCTCAAGCCCCATGACTCACTATAACGGTTTTATTTTTCATTAACCTGGAAAAAGGAGACAAGCATGAAGATTTTATTCCCTGTTGTTCGTTCTACTGATGTTTCGGAAAAATTTGCAGCTTATGTGAAAACAGTTGGTATGATGAATAATGCAGAGGTTCATTTAATGCGTGTTGAACCTCCTTCAGCATATATTGAGAGTCGTTTGAAGGAAGATGAAAAGTGGCTTGCTGATTTTTCAGCAAAGCATTTTGCTGACTATCCTCAGGTAGTTTTGAAGGCTGTCCCGGGTGATCCTGCTGATGAAATCCTTAAATATGTTGACGATGCGGAGATTGATTTGGTTATTATGGGAACTCATGGCCGAAGGGGTATGTCGTCAATGATATTTGGAAGTGTAACAAGCAGCGTTGCAAAGCTTTCTCCTGCGCCGGTATTGAGTATGAATCCATACAGAAAGAGAAAAGTCGGTGAAATAAAACTGGGAACTGAATGTTTTGATTTTTCCTGCACATAAATAGCTATTATAGCCTGCTTATATGATAATAGGGTAAAATAAACGCTTATTAATTTATTAATGATACCTTTGAAAAATGTACATGTTTCAAAGGTATCATATTATTAACCGCTTAAACCTGACCGGTTCTAGTTAATTGTAATTTGACCGGTCAGGTTTGTTGTGCCTGCACAGCTTTTCAGGTTGCCGGATAAAATATCCAATTAAATATCAGGTGATTTAGATATAAGGCCGATATTAAAGATAACTATCGAATATATTGATATAATGAAAGGAAGTTTGTAATGGATTACAGTTTTACTCCTGAAGAGGACGCATTTAGAAAGGAAATTAGTGATTTCCTGGATAAGGAACTTCCTTCCGAATGGTTTGAAAAATTTAGATATACCTATTGGGAGGAGGATGACGAGTCCTGGGAGATAACCAAGAGTTGGAACAAGAAACTGGGAGAGAAGGGATATCTTGGTGTAGGTCTGCCGAAGGAATATGGCGGGCTGGGTGGCAGCCATTTTCATCATGTCGTTTTTGAAGAGGAATTGTATTCCCGGGGCAGAACACCAACCTGGATTGAAAAAAATATAACTGTTGACTGGATTTCGCCTACACTTCTTGAAGTGGGCACTGAAGAGCAGAAGGAAAAATTTGTAAAGCCTGCAGCAAAGGGTGATTTGGTATTTTGTCTTGGATACAGTGAGCCTGATAGCGGTTCTGATCTTGCCTCTATGACTACAAGTGCAGTGGAAGATGGGGATGAATTTATCATAAATGGTCAGAAAACATGGACAACAATGGCTCATAGGGCCGATTACATTTGGCTGGCCGCACGCACAGATCCGGATGCACCTCCTCATAAAGGGATCACAATATTTCTTATCGATATGAAAACACCGGGAATAACTGTACGTCCTATAATTAACATGCTTCATTCTCACTCATATAATGAAGTGTTCTTTGATAACTGCCGTGTTCCCAAATCCGCAATTATTAACCAGAAGAACATGGGCTGGTATGTAATGATGGTTGCCCTTAATCATGAACGCGGTGGTGTGAATTTCCCTTCACATATGAAGCAGCTTCTTGGGGAACTAGTTCAATACTGTAAAACTATAAAACGTGACGGTAAATACCTTTCCGAAGACTCTGTGATAAGAAAGAAGTTGGCAAAGTTAGCTGTAGAAATAGAAGTGACTACACTTCTTAACTATCGTACGACCTGTCTTCAACATAAAGGAAAAAAGATAACCCACGAAGGGTCTCTTGCAAAGATTCTATGCAATGATATGTGGACAAAACTTGCCCAGATAAGCACTGAAATTCTCGGACCATTCGTATTATTAGATCGTTTCTCAAGGCGTGCCCCTATTCATGGCGATATGGCAAGATATTTTCTGAATGCCGCATCAATGGGTGTTGGTGGTGGTGCTACGGAAATTCAGCGAAACGTTGTTGCCCAGATGGGTTTGGGGTTTAAGCTAAAATAGGAAGGTTATTTATAACCTGAACTAATATTGAGCATTTATGGAATCGTTTTTCAATATTGTTAACATGAAATTGAAGACATTCTTTAAATTATAATAGTTAATTGTTTTGATCAGAAAGGAAAAAAGTATGGATCTTGAATTTAATAAGGAACAACAATTACTGAAGTCTTCAGTTCAAGATTTTTTAAAAAAAGAAAGCCCAATGACAGTTGTCAGGGAAATGCTGTCTGATGAAATGGGCTGCAGTAAAAAAGTCTGGAAAAAAATGGCAGAGTTAGGATGGTTGGGAATTGTGGCTCCTGATGAATATGAAGGCCTTGAAGGTAACTTGATTGATCTTGCAATTATAATGGAAGAAATGGGTGCGGCCTGTTTTACAAGCCCTTTTTTCTCTACCGTAATAAGCGGCATTGCAGTTAACGAAGCAGGATCAGAGGATCAGAAAAAAAGCATTCTACCTAAAATGGTTGACGGAAAACTCATTATGACTCTTGCAACAGACGAGTCTGAAGCATGGTTCGGAAGTCCTCATATTTCTACTACGGCTGCTGAAGACGGAGATAATTATGTAATCAATGGAACCAAGCTTTTTGTATTAAATGCCCATATTGCTGATAAAATCATATGTCTTGCACGTACTTCAGATGGGGAAAAGCCGGAAGACGGTCTTACTTTTTTTATCGTGGACGGCAAAGCTGACGGGGTTACCTGCCATATGCTGGATACCCTTGCAAATGACAAGCAAAATGAAGTCATTTTTGAAAATGTAAAAGTCCCTAAAAGTAGTGTTCTTGGTGAAGTCGGCAATGCATGGGATGCACTTGAAAAAGTTAAGCAATTCGCTTCTGTTGCAAAATCAGCTGAATCACTCGGTGGCTTAGTATCAGTGCTTGATATGACGGCAAAATATGCAAAAGACCGGAAACAGTTTGGACGTCCTTTAGGAGGATTCCAGGTTATTGCCCATTACCTGGCCGACATGATGGTTGATGTTGACGGCTCCAGGGTTATTACCTACAAGGCGGCATGGCTTCTCAGCAAAGGACTACCTGCGGAAAAGGAAGTTTCCATGGCAAAATCATTTGTCAGTGAAGCATCCCAGCGGGTAACCATTAATGGCCATCAGATTCATGGTGCCATGGGCTTTTGTGATGAGCATGATATGCATCTTTACTACAGAAACGCAAAAACAACCGAAATGCAGTTCGGAGACAGCGACTACCACCTTGAAAAGGTTGCAGTTGAGATTGGTCTCTGATTTTATCTTAATAAAAAGATATATCTATATTGTTAAAAAACCATGCCGGATATTCCGGCATGGTTTTTTAATTTTTTCAAAGACCCTGATATGTACGTGCAGATTCCAAATCTGCGAAGATGACAGGTAGAGTAGATAAAACCGGATTGGCATTTCTTACAAATAAAATTGACACACCTGAATAAAGGTGATTTGCTGATGATCAACATCAGTAAATTTATTTCTTCATTAAACAAATTGAATATTAATAAAATATAGAAAAATATGGATTTTATGATACATATGCTTGACCTTTTAGGCACGGTGGTATTTGCGATAACGGGTGCGCTTGCGGCGGGCAGGAAACGTATGGATATCTTTGGTGTAGTGGTGCTGGGCTGCGTAACCGCTCTCGGGGGCGGTACTTTGCGGGACGTGCTCCTCGGGGTTCACCCTGTATTCTGGATTTCAGACACACTGTATTTAGCTGTCGCTGTAATTGCTTCAATAAGCACATTTGTGTTGGCGCAAAGGTGGGAAATTAAAGCGATGGTTCTCATGTATGCAGATGCGATCGGCCTTGCTGTTTTCACGATCATCGGCTTCCAGAAGGGTTTTCAGGTAACTCATGTTTACAGTATAGCAATTGTCATGGGCATGACATCTGGCGTGGTTGGCAGCATCATCCGTGATGTGCTTTCAGGTGAGATACCTTTCATCCTTCGGCGGGAAATATATGCATCGGCAAGCCTCTGTGGTGCTACCCTTCTTGGGTTGCTGACTTACTTCGAATTGCCAAGTCCATTCGCAGTGACGGGCGCCGTACTGATAACGTTGGTAATTCGACTTGCTGCGCTGCATTGGAATCTATCTTTGCCTCTCTTCAGCATTGACGAGGACAGAGAAAAAAAACCACAACGCGATCCTGAGGCTGGAGACGGCACCTTATAAGCACGCCTCAGCCCCAATATCCACACACTATATAAAACGATAGTGATATGAAGCTTTACACACAGCGCAAACTGACCTGACCACAGCTTTTGTAACACTGTTTAAGTTAGGGTTTTGCTTTCTTAAGGCCCCAAGATAAACTTTCTGCCTTAAAGCTTATTATCTAAATATTTAAGCCCTGATTCTCAGGTTATTTTAACTCAAGTTTTTCCTTGACCTCATCTGTAGGTGCTCCCGTAGCAGGATCCCACCCAATAACTTCCCAGTACTTTCTCATCATGTTTTCAATATCAAAGGAAACACCAGCCAGGGGACCTTTTTCCAAAGGCGGCTTTCCGCTCATCCTGTCGACTATTTTAAATGACATGGGATCAATACCGTGTTTTACATTAAACATCTGACGGGTGGTCTGTATCCTATGTCCCATTTCCATGTATTCATCAGGAGATTTTTCCCAACCTGTGGTAGCGTTCAACCAATCAAAGATTTTCCAATGCTGGACACCCAGAGTGCCTGCAAGCCAGCACCCTCCCGCTCCATCGATGATCATTTTGTAGCAGCTGTTTGCCATGGCTTTTATTGCATTGATTTCGCTGACATCGAAATCTTCTTTCCTGGGGTACTTGGTGATTTCGGGCGCCCATGACACATATGACCACAGATGTGAGCCGTTATAGAACAAGTTTGCGCCGGTGGTATGCTTTCCCGGAGATGCTTCCACACTGTAATGTACCCCCAGCATAGGATCCAGACGGCTATCGTGCATACCCGGTTCCTGTCCACCGGCATGCATTCCGTAAGGTACAGCCTTTTCACCTATTTTTTCTGCCCCTTTTTTAACGCCGTCAGCAAGGATATCACCGATGCCCTGACGATTAATCATAAGTTTTACCAATTCGATAATTGCTTCGGCATTGCCCCAGGTCAAGTCAAGCCCGTCGGTGTCTTTTTGGGTAAGTACTCCATTTTCATAACATTCCAAAGCAAAGGCTACGGTGTTACCTGCGGAAATACTATCCATTCCTGCCCTGTTCAACAATTCGTTGATATAATATATGGCATCCATATCCTTATTCATAAGTAAGGTGCCGAAGGAACAGCAGGTTTCATACTCAGGTTTGTGGGTATGGGTAAAATCGCCATATTTATTGTCTTTAATGTCACAAATTCCTCCGCAAGCCATAACACAGGAATAACAGCTATATACTTTCGTCTGTTTTTTGATTATAAGATCAGGATTCAGGTGCTTATAATACTTCCGGTTGAAATCCTTGACACTGCCTTTCCAGTTTTTAACCGGTGAATCTCCGTTTGGTATTCCCATGGTATTGATGAAAACGGTACCCCATTTTTTAAATATGCCAGCTGCCATCAGGCCATCCATGGCAGAGGCATTTTTGGCCATGGACATCAATTTACTCATAATCGGCAGAACCCAGCCTTTCATGAATCCAGGCAAATTCTGATCCTTGATTTTTGCACTGAACTCCTTGCTGATTTCTTTGATTTTAGCGGGGTCGTGGCTTTCTATGGGTTTTGAACCTGCAAGAACCAGTGCTTTTAACTTTTTAGACCCCATAACAGCGCCTACTCCGGAGCGAGCAGCAATACGTCCCTGGTCGTTAACTATACCGGATATCAAAGATATTTTTTCTCCTGCTTTACCGATAGTTGCCACAGCGTTCTTCTTGATTTTACATTCATTTGAAAGGGTATCTTCTGCTTCAACGGCATCTTTTCCCCAAACATGAGCGGCATCGCGCAACTCTGCGCCGTTATCATCAATATACAAATAAACAGGTTTTTCGGATATACCTTTAAAGAATATAGCGTCATATCCACATCTTTTAATGAAAGGAGATAATGTGCCACCGCAATTGGCATCGCCCCATCCTCCGGTCAGAGGTGATTTGCAGACTACCATCCACCGGCCGGTCATTAAACTCCCCGTGCCGGTTAGAAGGCCGCTGATAAAGCCAAGGATGTTTTCAGGTCCTAAAGGATCAGCATCTTCCGGGATGTTTTTGTGTAGATAATAAGCACCAAGACCCATGCCGGACATATACTTTTCATAGATTTTGTCATCAATTTCTTCAGGTGTGATTTCTCCGCTGGATAAATCCACCAGAAGTACTTTACCTAAATAACCTTTCATTTTTTCCTCCGTATTTTATAGGTCCTGACCAAAAAGAATTCTAACCACCGGATATAATACTAAGCATTGATACGATATCACCTTCTTCGAGCTTTTTGTTCCGTTTTGCCGGCTTATAATTCACAAAACTTTTCATCAATGGCCGCAAGGGGAATGGGATTTTTAACTTTTTATAAAGGCTATTGACTGTCGAACCGGCTTTTAAGGACACATATCCATTTTCATCCATTGCAGATAAATTAAAAAATGGTGCTGCATATACCTTAACTTTCATGTCCACTTTATGTTCAATCCCTTATTATAGAGATTAAAATATATACATCTTAGCATCGTAATCATCGTTTACATGTTAGAGCAAAATATCAGATAGATATCTATACATCAACATTAAAAATCAATGGTCTAAGTATATATGCTTTTATAAATATCAACAATAGTGCATTGAATCTAATGTGAAATAAATGGATCATTTACCGGATAATTTACTATGCATGGTTTGGAGTTATCTCATATGCATACCAGACATAATGCCTTGATAAGTCAAATATATATATACACTGGTGTTTGACGGGATGTGGAAAGTAGTATATATCAGCTAGTATCAAGAGTTACTATACTGGGCGATGAAATATTCTCCTCCGATAAAAATGTTCAATTCGACAATCAAAACCGGAAACCGGCCGAAAATAAAAGCCAAAGGAGCCTTTAAATGTACAAAATCATGATCCGGGATAACATGTCGCCTGTTGCAAAAGAGATCCTGGAAGCCACGGGACAGATCGAAGTGGTGGTTGACAATGACAAGGCTACAAACGACCCTGAAAAACTTGCCGAAATCATCGAAGAATATGATGGACTGGCCATACGAAGCGGTACAAGGGTGACAAAGCAGTTGCTGGAAAAGGCTAAACGCCTCAAGGTGATTGGAAGAGCCGGTATCGGAGTTGATAACATCGATCTTCAGTCTGCTACGGAAAAAGGCGTAGTAGTAATGAACGCTCCTGGTGGTAACTCGGTTACGACGGCCGAACATGCCCTTTCAATGATGATGGCTCTTGCCAGAAATATTCCCCAGGCTACGGCTTCGCTTCGCCATGGCAAATGGGAAAAGAAAAAGTTTTCAGGAGTGGAAATTACGGGAAAAACACTTGGCATAGTGGGGCTTGGTCAGATAGGCAGGATCGTTGCAGACAGGGCCCTTGGCCTGAAGATGAAGGTTGTAGCAGCTGATCCTTATGTAAGCAGGGATGCGGCTATAAAGGTCGGTGTTACTCTGGTCAAACTGGATGATCTTTTTGCCGAGGCGGACTTCATTACGCTGCACGTACCACGACTGAAAGAGACTGAAAACCTGATTAATTCAAAATCCATTGCTAAAATGAAAGAAGGGGTTCGGTTAATCAACGGCTCAAGGGGAGAAGTTGTAAACCTTGATGATTTGTACGCTGCAGTAGAAAACGGGCATGTGGCAGGTGCAGCCCTTGATGTTTTTCCTATTGAACCGCCTGACGGCAGCCATCTCATCTTCAGTCATCCAAATATTATTTACACGCCCCATTTGGGTGCCAGCACATCCGAAGCCCAGGTAAAAGTGTCTTGTATGATAGCAGAACAGATGTCTGCTTATCTGCTTGATGGCCTGATTACAAATGCTGTTAATTATCCGGCTGTCTCCATGGAGGAGATGGAAACTCTTCGGCCATACCTGAGTCTTGCAGAAAAAATGGGATCTTTGATGGGGCAGCTGATCAGGTCTCCAAATGATATATCTATTGATTATAGCGGGGATGCCGCAAGTGTTTCCATTCGTCCTGTAACCCATGCGCTTCTGAAAGGGCTCCTTGGAGCTTTCACCGATATGCCAATTAATTACGTTAATGCCAGGGCCGTGGCAAAAGCCAAAGGGCTTGGCGTCAAAGAAACTATAACCCAGGAAGACAGCGGCTTTTCAAGTTTGATAAAACTCAGAATAGAGGGTGCTGATGAGAAGCTCAATGAGGTCTGGGGTGCCATCTTTGAAAATAAATACATGAGATTTGTAAGAATCGGACAGATCTACCTGGATGCTATTCCCGAAGGTTCGATGCTTGTTATTAGAAATATTGACAAGCCCGGAGTAATCGGGCATGTGGGCACCACCCTTGGCAGACATGATATTAACATCGGCCGTTTTCAACTGGGCCGGCGAAATGACAGAGCTGTCTGCCTCGTCAACATTGATACAAAGGCAGATGAAGCCGTATTGGATGAGCTCCGGTCAAATCCGGTAATCCTGTCGGTCAGACAGGTAGATTTAGGATAATGACTCCCATTCTACTCATACAATTCACATATTAAAGTCTGATATAAAAATTTCGTTCCAGTGTCAAGTTAGCGGTAAAACCTCTTTGCTGCTGATATATCTTTACCAATTAAACTATTAGATTATTATTTGGAGAAACGATTAAAATGAAATCATTAATGAAGGAAGCTGAAAAACTTCAGGATACTTTGGTGAAACATCGCAGATATTTGCATGAGAATGCCGAGGTTCATATGGATCTGCCGATAACCGTTGAATACGTAACTGCCCAATTAAAGGCCATGGGATACGAACCGGAAGAGATCTGCCAATCGGGTGTCTTGGCTATGGCGGGAAAAAAGAATGAGGGAAAGACATTCCTGTTGAGAGCAGACATGGATGCCCTGCCCATGAAGGAAGAGTCAGATGTCCCGTTTCGATCGAAAACCGGAAACATGCATGCCTGTGGACATGACCTGCACACCGCAATGCTTCTTGGCGCGGCTGAGTTGTTAAAAAAACACGAGGATGAAATTAAAGGACAGGTCAAATTAATGTTTCAGCCTGCAGAAGAAACTCTTTCAGGTGCCAAACAAATGGTTGAGGCAGGGATTCTTGAAAATCCGAAAGTTGATTCAGCAATGATGATACATGTACTTAGCGGTTTTCCAATTAAAACCGGTATGGTTTTAGTTGGGGGAGAAGGGGTTATCTCTGCTGCTGCTGACTGGTTTAAAATTACCGTTCAAGGTAAAGGGTGTCATGGTGGGATGCCGCAAATGGGTGTTGATCCTTTAAATTCACTGACCCATATTTATCTCGGACTTCAGAATATAAATGCAAGAGAGGTAGCACCCGGAGAAGTAGCTGTTGTAACTATAGGGGAAATTCATGGAGGAAATACCGGAAACATTATTCCCGATACAGCATATATGCAGGGGACAATCAGAACGTATAGTGATGAACACAGGGTGTTTGTTAAAGATCGGGTGGAAAGCATTGCAAAAAACATTGCCGAATCATTCAGAACTATTGCAAATGTAGATTTTTTTAGAGGCTGTCCCTGCAATATTAATGATAAAAATCTTCTTGACCAAATGAAAGATATAACAAAAGAATTCGTGGGAGAGGATCATTTCATTGATGCCGGGGTGCTTTTTGGTAATGCAAAATTCCCGGGATCAGAAGATTTTGCATATGTAGCTGAAAAAGTACCTGGTGTTACTATATCCATCAGCTCAGGATCATCCGAAGATGGGTTTGAACATCCCCTTCATCACCCGAAAGCTCTTTTTGATGACAGTATACTATATGTCGGCGCCGGAATATATGCCAACACTGCAATAGAATGGTTGAAAAACAATAGTTGATGGCGTCATAAATCCCATTATAGCGGGACTACTGAGTTATAGTGTTTGGCCAGATGCTCGACATACTACATGTATGCCTTCGCGTCTGGCCAAAAAATATGCCTTGTATATCCCCGCCACGGCGGGATACTTAGCCATCGGCTATACTTTTTACGAGTTTAAAAAAATTTGAATTCAAAGGAGAAAGATCATGAGTTATTTGGATGTGGCAAACAGTTCATTATTGTATGTTCTGGTCGCTCTGGGGATATTATATGTGCTCTTTTTATCTGTATTGTTTTTAGTAAAAGCGTGGAAACGGGCAATAGCATTGGGAATAACAAAAGAACAATTGAATGGTGTGGTAACATCATCATTATTATTTACTATAGTGCCTTCACTGGCCGTTGTTGTTGGTTTGTTTTCATTAGTAGCTGCTTTGGGGCTTCCATGGCCATGGTATCGTCTTTCAGTTGTCGGATCGGTTGTTTACGAACTGATGGCGGCGGATATGGCTGCATCAGGTTTGGGGTTTGGCTCTCTGGGAGAACTTGTTAAAGCCGGCGACGCTGCCAGTTTCGGTACGATTATGTACGTTATGAGTTTCTGTGCGCTTGGTGGACTGCTTGTTTTATTTTTTGCAGGGGGGAAAATACGTAAAGGGATGATAAAGCTTGGAGAAAAAAACAAAGAATGGGGTATTTTGGCTACAAGCTGTTTTTTTATGGCCTTAATGACCGTTTTCCTTCCGGTAATGCTTCAGGCAGGGAAGGTATACCTTCTAACACTTGGTACCAGTGCTTTAGTAACGGTTCTGCAGGGGGTTATGATAAAAAAATTCAACCTTAAATGGCTTCAGAACTTTGTACTTGCAAACACCTTGATATTAGCCATGGCATCTTCCGTATTATGGACAAACTTATTTGCTTAAGGAGATTTTCATTATGAAAATAGAAGATAAATATTCAGATTCAATTAACAGGCTGGGGCAAATGGGGATATTGGGAGCCATTGCTTTTATGCTGGGAATCCCGACTATAATATGTGCTGTCTACGATATTTTTCCGAATTTTATAACAGTTGCAAAGAGTTCGATAGGTATGTTTGCATTATTTACACCAATTCTTGTTTCAGAAGTGTTCAGTTATACGCCGATGCTTGGTTCTGCGTCATATATTACATTTATTACAGGTAATATCATGAATTTAAAACTTCCCTGTGCGTTGAATTCAATGAATATTGCAGGTGTTGCCCAGGGTACGGAAGAAGGTGATGCGGTCGCTACAATTGCCGTAGCGGTATCATCTATACTAACTACATTAATTATTATTCTTGGTTTGATTTTACTTGTACCTTTACAGCCTGTTCTGCAAATGCCTGCAGTACAAACTGCTACAACATATATTCTACCGGCTTTATTTGGGGGCCTTGCTTTGTCCATGGTTGCAGGGGACACCGGGGGGGATTATGTTATAAAGGGAAAATTATTAGCAGGTGTATTACCGTTTATTATTATCTTTGTGCTGAATATGTTTATACCTATAAGAGGACTTGAGGGTGTTGCAATCCTTGTCATGATCCCTGTTACTCTTTTTTCTGCAAAATTTTTGTATAATAAAGGAATAATTACCGTTACTCTTAAGAACGATTCTACTGAAGAGCCCATAAGCTAAGAGATCCCGTAATTCAGGACCTTGGGAAAAGAATATAACCTTTATGAATACCGCTTTCGGACTTTTTACGACGCCATCAAGATTAAAATCCGAGATCTTCGTTGATAAGAACAACATTGATCCGGCCTTTAGGGAATGACTTTTCGGTTATTGTCCAATTGTTGCAAATGCGGTCGGGGCTTTTGCATTCTTCGCAAAAGCCTGTTTTTGCACAAGGTGTCTTCATATCAAGACGCATGTTGTTAACCGGTGCAGCATAATTCTTAATCCTGTCCATTGCTGTATCCAGATCCGGTACTATCTTGTTTCGGCCTGCCATTACAACAACATTTTTCGGACCGAAGGTCAGAGCGGCAACCCTGTTTCCTATCATGTCCAGGTTTATAAGGATGCCTGTTTCCGTAATGGCATTTGTACCTGTAAAGAAAAGATCGGTATGAAGTGCCTGCCTTCTCCGCTCAAGGTTTTCTTCCATTGATATACTTTTATCATATGTATCAAGAACATCGATATCTGTTCGATCTTTTAACTCATGATAAAGCCCTGTCGAAGTGAATGTTATCGACCCTCCCCATGAGATAGAGGCCGGTTTTTTTTTTGGAATAATATTGTTCAGTACAAGATCGCGTGCCTCTTCAGAGGTTTGAGCAATATATGTTTCAAAATTATTATCTTCCAGAGAAGCTTTCAAATCCTCAAGCCTTAGCTCCCAGTAATTTTTAACAGGTTTGTCCATTTTAATTTCCTCCTTATAGATTATGCAGCCTGTATCAAAAAAAACATCCATCCCCTGATGGTTGTGTTATCTGCCGTTTCAAAATGCTCACATACTATGTGTATGCTTTCACTGTCAAAGCGGCTGGTACGTGAATAATATTTTTCAAGATAAAATAGAACAATCCGACGGCGTGCTGAACACCGCCTAATCTTTTAAAATAATGTTAATTTTATACTATAAACTCATGTGCGTCAAATTCCTGAAATGGAAAGCCTGTTCCTATAAAACTTCAGCTTCATAATAATAAAAAGGCATCATAAAGTTTTATTTTTAAAAATATCATTCACTCCCCTTAAAGTAATCGCTTCATTGGAATTATCCGGTACGAGAGATAAAAAAGCCCTTAACCAATAAAACTAATGGAACCAATTGAACCAGTGAAACCGGTTAAACTATAACCTGTCTCAGATATCTTAAATACCAATAAAAACATAATTACGGGTCAAAATATTTCTACTTAAATCCTGTAAAGATATTTACTTTATGTATATAAAATATTAGTATGCAATTCGTTTTTTATTAAAATAAATTACTCAGGGAGTTGAGATGGCACGTGTAAAGGTTGATTTACCAGATAATTATGATTTTTCTACCAAGGTTCTGGTGAGGCTTGGTGATTCAAGGAGCGGGCATCTCGGTAATAATGCTCTTGTGGAGATTCTTAATGAAGTTTTGATGAGGTTGCTTCTTGAAAATGGTTTTACATATTTTGGTGTTGAAGGTTACTTACTTATTGTTGCCGATCTTGCAATCACATTCAAAGCCGAGGCTTTTTACGGTACAATGCTGGATATTAAACTTTCTGTGTCCAATTTCAGTAAAAACGGATGCGAGCTTATTTATTTTATTACTAATGAGAAGAGCGGCAAAGAGATAGCCAGGGCAAAAATGGGCGTTCTCTTTTTTGATAATGAAAAAAGAGTTTCAGTCCCGGTACCAGGAAAGTTCAAAGCCATTTTTGATAAAAAAGAAAAGATTGTTTAACCGATGGCTAAGTAAAAATCTTCATATACAAGGCATAGTGGTTGGCCAGGCGTGAAGGCATACATGTAGTATGTCGAACGTCTGGCCAACCGCTATAACGCGGTAGATGGAGACTTTTACGACGCCATCAATGTTGTTTGTGAGAATATTCTATATATTATTTGCCCCTTTTATAATTTCATCCACAATATCCGGGTTTAACAGTGTTGAAGTATCTCCAAGATTGCTTGTATCACCTTCGGCAACCTTTCTAAGTATCCTCCTCATTATTTTACCCGACCTGGTCTTGGGTAGACCTTTAGTAATCTGAATTTTCCCCGGTTTTGCTATGGGACCTATCTGTTTGTTTATAAGGTCGACCAGCTCTTTTTGGAAGATATCGAAGTCGTCTACATCATCAGTACATATTACATACGCATATATTCCCTGTCCTTTGATATCATGAGGATAACCGACCACAGCGGACTCAACAATACTTGTATGCTGGTTGATGGCGTCTTCAACTTCCGCTGTACCTATCCTGTGACCGGACACATTGATAACGTCATCTACACGTCCGGTTATCCTGTAAAATCCGTCTTCATTTCTCCTGGCTCCGTCGCCTGTAAAATACAAACCCGGGTATGCCGAAAAGTATGTGTTGCGAAACCTCTCCTCGTCTCCATAGATACCACGGGTCATTCCCGGCCAAGGGTTGCGAATACAAAGGTTGCCTTCTGCAGGGTTTCCTTCGATTTCTTCTCCTTTTTTATCTACAAGAACAGGTTCCACACCGGGAAGCGGCAGGGTGGCGAAAGTGGGAATAGTTTTGGTTATACCTGCTATCGGTGAAATCATAATTCCTCCTGTTTCCGTCTGCCACCAGGTATCGACAATAGGACATTCGTTTTTTCCTATGTTTTTATTATACCACTCCCATGCTTCTTCGTTGATAGGTTCTCCAACAGTCCCGAGAACTTTTAACGAGCCAAGGCCATGTTTTTCAACAAAACTTAAACCCATTGCCTGTAGTGATCGTATAGCTGTCGGTGCGGTATAAAAATGTGTAACTTCATGCTTATCGCAGATCGCCCAGAAACGTCCAGGGTCCGGCCATGTGGGAATTCCCTCAAACATAATTGTTGTTATACCGTTTAGAAGCGGTCCATATGTTATGTATGTATGCCCGGTGATCCATCCTATGTCAGCCGTGCACCAGTAAATGTCATTTTTACTAACCTGGAAGACATTTTTTAAAGTATATGCGGCCCAGTTCATATAACCGGCTGTAGTGTGAACCTGTCCTTTTGGTTTACCCGTGGAACCTGAAGTATAAAGAATGAAGAGAGTGTCTTCAGAATCCATGCTTACCGGAGGGCAATCGTCTTCAACATCAGGATAAATATCGTGGTACCATACGTCTCTGTAATCCTTCATGCTGACATCAACATTGGTTCGTTTAACGACAATCACATTTTGTACTAAAGGGCATGATGTAAGGGCCTCATCTGCAACAGCTTTCAGTGGGATAATCTTTGCCCCCCTGAAACTGCCGTCATTTGTCACAAGTGTTGTGGAATTACAATCCTGAATCCTATCTGCAAGTGCTTTTGCTGAAAATCCGCCAAAAACAACAGAGTGAGCAGCTCCTATACGGGTACATGCAATAATTCCGATAAGAAGTTCAGGGATCATCCCCATATAAAATGTAACTATGTCCCCTTTTTTTATACCCCTCTTCTTCAAAACATTTGCAAATCGACATACTTCGGTATGAAGCTCCCTGTATGTATATTTTATAGTTTTTTCTTGCGGGTCGTTGGGTTCAAATATAAGGGCCGTATGGTCTCCTCTTTTATCCAGATGTATATCCAGACAGTTTTCACTCATATTTGTTTTTGCGCCGGGGAACCATTGCACTCCAAGGGTTTCAAAATCACCGGTGCAGACCTCATCCCATTTTTTATGCCAAATGAATTTTTCTGCATAATCAGTCCAGAATTCTTGAGGATTTTCAATGCTTTGATCATACTTACGCTCATACTCAGTAAAAGAACCAATTCTTATCATAATAAAATCCTTTTTTAAAATGTGCGTTAATACATGAAGCGCTTATACAAGTTGGTATGAAAATGTTGAGAATATACTTGGAGAAATGAACATAAAATGTTTCTTTTTGTTTGGCAACATTTTTTAAAGGACGAATGGAGAATGGATTTGTTTAGTTTACCCTATGTGAGTGCAGGCAAATAACATGGCAAGGCCCTGCTTATTTAATCAGATCTTTTATACCAGCCTTGATAAGAGCCGGTTTAACAAGTAGTTTGGCTTTGTTCATCTTACCTCGTGCATCCACAAATGTATCCTGGAATGTAAGACCGGTCTTTTTTAGTATTTTTATATTGTCGTCCAAAAGTATGAAATGAAAGTTTAATGCACCTGTAAATGAAATTCCGGTTATAATTATCAATGTGATCAAGGCCTTTTTCATAAAAACTCCGGAATGTATATTCCTTTAAAAAATGTCCTCACTTTTTATCTGAGACCATTGCATAATGACTCTTTTAGTCGAAATAGTACACACTATTGCACCCTTTGGCCTGAAGTATGGCTCAACCTGATCAGGTTTTATTTGTTTTTTGCAGTTTCCTGTCATTAATGGTCAATATGGTTTTACGTAAGCGTATTGATTTTGGGGTTACTTCAACCATTTCATCCTGGCCAATAAAATTTAAAGCAAATTCGAGGGTCATGGGCTTAACAGGAGCGCAGACGGTACTGTCATCTTTTCCTGACGCTCTCATATTGGTCAGTTTCTTTTCTTTGCACGGATTTACGTTAAGATCCTGTTCCTTATTGTTTTCACCGACAATCATCCCTTCGTAGACAGGGGTAACCGGAGTTACGAACAATTGTCCTCGCGGTTCAAGGTTAAACAGGGCATATGTTACCGCCTTCCCACCTCTGTCTGAAACAAGTGAGCCGGTAAATCTTGTCGGGAAATCTCCCCTGAACGGCTCATAACCGTCAAAAAGGGTGTTCATGATACCGGTACCTTTTGTATCGGTTAAAAATTCATCCCTGTATCCGATTATTGCCCGCGAGGGTGCGGAAAATTCTATATTTACACGTCCTCTGCCGTTATTGACAAGATTAACGATTCTGCTTTTTCTCAGCGAAAGTTTTTCAGTTACAATCCCTACAAAATTTTCTTCACAGTCAACAAAAATCCTTTCTATAGGTTCCAGCCTCTTCCCTTTTTCATACTTTAAAATCACTTCCGGCCTGCCAACACAGAGTTCAAAACCTTCTCTGCGCATGGTTTCGATAAGGATTGCAAGCTGAAACTCACCCCGTCCCTTTACTATAAAACTTTCTTTATCTTCAGATTCTTCAAGCTGAATAGCAACATTTATTAAAGACTCCTTTTTCAGTCTTTCACGAATCTTACTGGATTGGACGAATTTACCTTCCAGACCTGAAAAAGGGGAGTTGGAAATTGTAAATTTCATTGAGACAGTCGGTTCATCAACACTTATCCTGGGGAGTGCTTTGGGGTTATCTTTAGTGCATATTGTATCACCGATTTGAAATTCATCAATGCCGGATACAACAGCTATATCGCCGGGTTCCACAATTTCCACATCTGATAATGACGGACCGCTATAAACCTGAAGCTTTGAAACGTGAAGGTTAACTTTTTCATCGCCCTTTGTCATACAAATCAGGTTATCCCTGGAGCTGACGCTTCCGTTGAAAATTTTTCCGATGGCAAGCCGTCCCATATAATCAGAGTATCCGAGGTCGGCAACAAGCATCTGAAAAGGTTCAGCCGGGTCGTATACAGGGGAAGGGATTTCTTCGATTATAGTTTCAAAAAGAACAGTTAGGTCACCGTCTTTATCATCAAGCTTTTTCTTTGCTGTTCCTTCCCGGCCTATAGCATACATGTATGTAAAATCGAGCTGCTCATCTGTAGCTCCAAGGTCAATAAAGAGGTCGTAGATTTCGTCTAGCACTTCATCAGGCCTTGCGTCACCCCGGTCAATTTTATTAATGACGACAATCACTTTCAGCTTTGCCTCAAAAGTCTTTTTAAGTACAAATCGTGTCTGGGGAAGAGGTCCTTCCGAAGCATCAACAAGAAGAATTGCACCATCAACCATTGATAATGCCCGTTCAACTTCAGCGCCAAAATCAGCATGTCCGGGAGTATCAAGGATATTTATTTTTGTACCTCTGAAATTTACGGAACAGTTTTTTGCCGAAATCGTGATCCCTCTTTCACGTTCCAGGTCCATACTATCCATAATTCGCTCTTCAACCTTTTGATTATCCCGAAAAAGCCCACTTTGGCTGAACATTGAATCGACAAGAGATGTCTTTCCATGGTCAACATGAGCAATTATTGCAATATTTCTAATTTTTTCATTTTTTGATAAACTTTTCACTTAATTCCCTCGTAATATATATTAACACGGGCTTATATGACAACTATCTGTAATTGTCTGCCAATATTGGTATTTGCCAAAGATAAAAGGTGCTTGTAGTATCCACTCTTTATTTTTTTTCAGGCCGGCGCAGGTTCGTTTTCTTCCTCGAGTTGTAATTTGAATTCTTTCGCTTGTTGTCAGGATAACGTTTTTTGTTCTTCTTTCCTGAAGCGGTTCCTCTTGGTTTTGTTTTTTGTTTAGGTTTTTGTTTCACAGGCTTTGGAGGCGGTTTCAGCAGGCTGATATCAGGTTGCTCACATTCCAGTTTTTCTCCAAGCATTTCTTCAATTGCCGGAATATAAAAGGAATCATCCTCACAAGCGAAACTGATCGAAATACCTTTTCTTTCCGCTCTTCCGGTACGCCCTATACGATGCACATAGTCTTCAGCATCATGAGGAAGGTTGTAATTTATTACATGACTGATTCCTTCTACATGGATGCCCCTTGCAGCCACATCTGTTGCCACAAGCACTCTTGTTTTTCCGTTTCTGAAATTCTCAAGTACGGATAGACGTTTTGTCTGGGGAACTTCTCCTGATAAGAGTGCACAGCTTATTCCATGGCTTCGTAAACGCTCCTTAAGATCACGAGTCTGGTCTCTACGGTTAGAGAAAACAAGAACACATTCAAGTTTTTCGATGAGGTTGTATAGTAGGCAGAATTTTTCCTCATTTGTTACAATATAGACAATCTGTTTTATGTTTTCTGCTGCAATAGTTTCCGGTTCAATTTCAACATTGAATGAATCTCTTGTCCAGCTTTCGGCAAGGCGCATTACTTCAGGTGTTATGGTGGCACTGAAAAACAGGGTCTGTCTTTTATCTTTTTTAGGGGTACTGTAAACAATCTGACGAATGTCTGCAATAAACCCCATGTCAAGCATCCTGTCTGCTTCATCTATGACAAGAATTTCAACTCTGCTAAGATCTACTACTTTCTGGCGTTTAAAATCAAGAAGACGTCCGGGAGTTGCTACAACAATATCTATAATTTTATTCTGCAGCGCCTTTTTCTGCTTTTCATATGCCATTCCCCCAAAAACAGATAGAGTCCGGCTTCTGGTATATTTACCGATTCCCTGTGCGTCTTTTTCAATCTGGAGAACAAGTTCCCGTGTAGGTGCAATAATAAGTGCCCTTGGTGTTCCCGGTTTACGTTTTCCTTTAATAGGCTTTTGCAGGAAACGGTTATATATAGTAATAAGAAATGCAGCACTTTTTCCGGTTCCAGTCTGGGCCTGTCCTGTAGCATCTTTTCCTGTAAGGGCCTGGGGTAGTGTTTCAGCCTGGATAGGAGTGCAGTATTGAAATTTAAGGTCAGCAATTGCATGCATTATTTTATAGCTGAGTTTGAGATCATGAAAACGGGTTTTTCCTTCGACAGGAGGAACATTAAATTTTGATATATCCCACCGGTTTGATTTTGGCTTTTGAGGAGCAGCTTTTTTTCTATGATCAGTTTTAGATTCAGTTATAGATTCAGTTTTTGGCTCAGAAGGAATAATTGTTTTTTTTTGTAAGGGGGGTTCAGAAGCTTTTTTGTTTTTTAATACTGAACCAATTTTTTTAATAATTCTGTTTATCAAGTTATTTACCTATATTAATTTCTTATTTGACTATTTTTTATATCTTTCATCTTTTCTAAAAAGACATTAAGTCCATAATATTTGCATATTGAGTCCTTAAATCCTGTGTTTCTCTTCCCCAAAATTGATCACTGCCCCAATCTGGAAATTTTGTCTTAAACTGATAATCCGATTTTTGAATACTGCACCAGGCTGTAAAATATATAATTCGCATTGCGCGCAAACCCTCAATTAATAAAGGGGCGTAAGAATCAACTTCACGGAATTGCCGGTAACCGTCAAGTAGCATTTGCAGTTGATATTTACTTGCAGGATAATGATCGGGTAAAAGGAGCCAAAAATCCTGCACAGGCGGCCCATTCATCATATCGTCAAAATCAATAACCATCAACCCCTGGTCAGGACGGTGAAGAATGTTACCTGCATGAAAATCACCATGTATTCGAATTGTTTCAAGGTTCTCAAAGTATGGTGATAATGTATCAATAATCAGGGTGCATATA
Source organism: Desulfobacterales bacterium (assembly GCA_018693105.1). Taxonomy (GTDB): domain Bacteria; phylum Desulfobacterota; class Desulfobacteria; order Desulfobacterales; family SURF-7; genus JABHLN01. The sequence goes on from JABHLN010000016.1 coordinate 32,170, forward strand.
TCATTGAATGGTTGCTGCCACCGTTTTGTTACCGAACTTTCTATAAGTTGATTTACATAATCCCTTGTTGTTGTTGCTGGAGAGAGTTGAAGTCGTGAAGGTGCAAGCTTTTTTTGCCCTGCATTATGTAAACGGCCAAGCAGGGTACCAACACGTTTCCAGTTCTCATCACATTCAATATCAAACTGACGGCCTGCTTTTTTGGGGAAAATTGAAAAGGCAATGTTATCCAGATCCCCCAGGGTCTTTCCGTTATCAAGTTTAATAGGGCAGACAACAGGAATATCAATTTCTGCACAATCAAGAAGAAATTCATGTTCGTCAAGCAAAGCATTATATGTCCAACGTCCTGGGCGATAAAACTTTGCAATATATTCTTTTTTATCAACAGCCTGAATTTCATAAACTCTGTTAATATAACTAGGTAAAGTTCGAGCTAAAGCGGTAAGTTTTGTCCCAAGCGCATTTTCAAGTGCAGGTAGAAAAAGATTTGGTGTTAATTCCGAAAAGCAATCCATAGATTATTAATTATGTTTATCCATTATGCTTGCATTTTAATGGTGAACTATTATTTGTTTTATTCTCATAGCTGGTAATTCAGTGTTCATATTCAAAAGTAGCATAACACCAATGGACAGGCATCAGGCATAACCAGCTGATAAAATAAATTATGACAGATGCATGACTTTGTTAATTCAATCGCCGGCTTTTTCCCCTTACCTCGTTACAGGTTGCAAGTTACTATAACTACTTTATATCCATCTTTATTCTAACAAACTGAGACAAAGGGGGGGGGTACAAAACAGTTCGAGCCATTAATGAAAATTATTGAGAGGCCATACCAAATTTAATAGCGGAGAATAAGGGCTGACTGATTTTCATTCGGTAAGGAGTAAACAGAGTATGTTTTGTTTCTTACACTATTTGCAGATCTGGTGAACCTTTACGGCGGCGTATCACCTTAACCCCTGAGAATTTATTTCCTGTTTGATGTTTTTCATCCTGAGGTTGGTTTTCATGCATTAGCATTGCACGTAGTTTATCTTCTATCTTTTTTCTTTTATTTTCTTCCATTATCGTTTTTGACCTTAAATTAAACTTTTATTCAATTATTTTCACAAGTTTTGTCTGAATTTTTGTCCTGGGAAAAATTACAATATTTGCCAGGGGTTTTTGTCATCCTTAGGGTGAGGTTGAAAACAGCGGGCCGAAGGTGTAAAAAATAGATGCATGATCTCCAGCAAACGGTAAATTTTCTCCAGATCTAAAATAAAATTTATTTCATGGGATAATTCAATAGGTAGAACAAGTGGATATGATGGCAAGCAACAGACTTTTCTTTCCAAAAAACACACTTACTCATAAATCATACTTCCATACTGGCCTGATCGCAAAAAACATATCGAAAATAAGTGTTAGATATTATTTAACTGCGACTGAAAGCCAAATCTTGAGTGCTCTCTACATTAGATTTTCACGTTATGCAAGTATAAAATGCAATTTAATCAAAATTATTTTAAAAGTGTAAACTAAAATGACCATTCTAATGATTAATTTTGTTTATATTCCGATTGAAAAACATCTTAACTATCAGAATACATTGAACTTATTTTGTCATCGTATTCTTCAAGAATCAGGTTCTTTTTCAGCTTGAGAGTTGGCGTGAGAAACCCGTTTTCTATAGTGAATTCGGGAACGATTACAATTGTCTTGATAGTTTCAAATGATGCGAATTCTTTGTTTTTATGAGAAATCTCATTTTCGATCATTGATTTAACACGTTCGCTTGAAATCATATCATCCGTTCCGCTGAATTCTATTCCCTGTCCTTCTGCCCATTCCTGAACATTATCATTATCTATTGTTACTACAGCGGTTAAATATTTGCGTCTGTCTCCGATTACGCAAACCTGGTTGATATATTTTGAGGTAGCCAATACACCCTCAATAGCTGACGGTGCAATGTTTTTACCACCAGCAGTTATAATAAGCTCCTTTTTTCTACCTGTTATGCGGAGAAAATTTTCTGAGTCGATTTCACCGAGATCTCCGGTTTTCTGCCAGCCATCAGGTGTAATGGTTTCTGCTGTTACTTCGGGCATTTTGTAGTATTCCTTCATAATATTTCTGCCGCGAAACATTACTTCCCCGTCTTCTGCCGTCTTCTGTTCTATACCTGGCCCAGTCGGCCCTACCCATCCGAATCGATAGTTATCAACCCTGTTGAGGTTTGTAAAAGAGGTGTTTTCTGTCATGCCGATACCTTCTACAATAAGAATCCCGGCTGCATGAAAAAATTTGGCGATGGTTGGATTTATAGGGGCTGCTCCGCTTATACACCATCGTACTCTTCCACCAAGAGCTGCCTGAACTTTGCTGAATACAAGTTTTGTGGCAAGGGAGTACTTTAAACCCAGTAAAAAAGGGATAGGTGTTTTGTTCAGTTTATGGTCGCTGACTTTATCACCGATATCACAGGCCCAGTTGAAGATCTTTAACGCTGCACCGCCCTTTGATTCTGCACCACTTAAGACTTTGGAGTATACTTTTTCATAAATTCTAGGGACGCTAGCAAACCAGTTCGGGCGGGCCACTCCAATGTCCTCAACTATTGTTTCCATACTGCGTGTAAACGTGGTTGCACTACCTGAAAGCAGGGTGGCATATACACAGGTTCTTGCAAATACATGCGCCAGGGGCAGAAAGAGAAAAACCTCATCCCCTTCTATTATATCTGTGCTTCCCCTGACTGACTGGGCAGTAAAAGTAATATTGTCATGAGTTAGAACAGCGCCCTTCGGAATACCTGTTGTGCCTGAAGTATATACGATGCCTGCCGTATCTTCCGGTGTTACTGTATCGGTTCTTTTTTTGAAATCGTCATCCGCTATATCTTTCCCAAGTGCAAGAAATTCTTCAAAGCTTAAGACCCATTCATCTTCTCCGGATTCTCCGTTGAAAAGAACAACTTTTTTTACTTTTGGTATATCGGCTTTTATTTCATTAAGTTTGGCAAGTTGAATATCGTCTTCCGCAAATATTAAAACAGCATCGGAGTGATCTATAATATACTGGCAGTCTTTGGAAAGGTTTGACTGGTAGATACCGACAGTAACTCCACCGATATTTGTAATTCCCATGTCGCACAGAACCCAGCGGAAGCAACTGTAGCTGATTATGTTGATCTTATCATCCTTTTCAATTCCAAGGGACATCAGGCTTTTTGAGACGTTCCTGGCCTGGTCGTAAAATTGACCCCATGTAACAGAATCGGTAATCCCGGGTTCTATAAACCACCTGTAGGATGGTTCATCTGAATATCTGTCGACTGTTTCCTTAAGCATCTGGTGAATATTGCGGTAATCGATAAACTTCATAATTCCTTCCTTTCCCAATGATGGTTCATTTTTAGAAAAGTTAACATTTGTATGAATGAATTTTGCCGTTTATGTAAAATACAACTAATGGCTGAGTATAAGTCTTAATAGACAACACATAGTGGTTAACCAGAATGAAGTTGTTTAGATTCTGAGCAACCCTTAATAATTGATGAACTCGTAAAAAGCATAACCGATGTCTAAGTAAAAATCTTCATATACAAGACATAGTGGTTGGTCAGGTGCGAAGGCATACATGTAGTATGTCGAGCGTCTGGCCAAACGCTATAACACAGTAGATGGAGACTTTTTACGACGACATCAGAATTTGATTTTTCTGGAAAATATATAGTTGGAAAAAACGTGCGTGTCAAACAATATCAGGTACACTCAAAGAAAAGCGAACTTGATATATTTAATATATATCTGTTATAGATTTTAATATTATGCAAAGGTATCATTATGTACACGTATTGCGGGATTAATCAGGATCTTCAAATATTATCCAAAACTCATAAACAAGGAGCATAGAAATGAAAATCAATCTCCCAGAACTGTTATGGTACGGAAATAAAACATTTGATATAGAGCTGCCTGATCATTGGAATACCGTAGTCTGTCCCATGAACGGTTTTGATTCCAAGCCCATGACTACTATGGAAATGGCTTCTTCAATAAACAATCCTATAAATTCAAAAAGCATAAGGGAACTTGCAATCGGGAAGAAAACAGCAGCCATTGTTTTTGATGATATGACCCGTCCAACCCGGATATCTGAGCTGGCCCCTATAGTTATAGAAGAACTTGTTGCAGGAGGTATTTCAGAAGATAATATTATCTTTGTATGTGCATTAGGTACACATGGGGCTCTAACCCAGAACGAGTTTCGAAAAAAACTTGGTCCTGAAATAGTAAAAAAATTTCGTGTATTTAATCATAATATATATGAAAATTGTAAAGAGATTGGAACCACCAGTCGCGGCACAAAAATGATGATAAACCGAGGTGTTGCAGAGGCTGATTTGAAAATAGGGATTGGATGTGTAACCCCCCATGCACAGACAGGTTTCAGCGGCGGTGGAAAGTTGATCCTGCCGGGTATTGCACATATCGAAAGTATTTCCCACTTTCATATTGAAGTTGAGTCAATGGATAAGGAAAGTACCGGTATGGGTAAACTCAATAACAATATAATGAGAATGGAGATCGATGAGGCTTCCCAGTTGGCCGGAATAGACTTCTTTGTTAATGCTATTGTTAACGGCCGGGGATATACGACTGATGTTTTTGCAGGAGATTTAATGGATTCTCATTCAGCGGCGGTAAAAAAGGCAATAAAACATTATGCAACCGAACCTGTCCCTTTGAATAAAGATCTGACAATAGCCAATGCATATGTCAAAGCCAACGAAATGGCGATTGCCATGCTCCTTGGTTTAATTCCATTAAAAAATTTTTCCGGGACAGTTGTTGCTATTGCCAATTCTCCTGAAGGGCAGGTTATACACTATCTTTTGGGAAGATTTGGCCGGGATTTCGGAGGCCGTCTTTATCCTGTCGGTGAAATACCTCCAAGTGTTAATTTTATCGTGATGGCCCCCCATCTGGACAAGACCTTCGGAGACTGGTTTGCCAATCCGGAGGTCATTACATGGACGGAAAACTGGGAACAGACAATGGAATTGTTAAAACCCGACTTCGGTCCGGGCACTGAGGTGGCGGTAATTCCCAATGCAACGATGCAGTATTATGATTTATAGGTTTTTGTTTGTCCAGAAAACATAGCTGCTTCCAATTAAAGCTATAGCAATAGAAAAATCCAGTACAGCAACACCAATTAATAACGGATAATTATTATGAGCCAATTTAGATAAAGTTGCGCCGGTTATAATCATGAGCAAAAGGAATACAAAGAACCTAAGCCTGAAAAACTCCCATATTTTTGGTTGCACCAAAGCATCTATTCTTTCTATGTTTTTTTGACAACCTTTACTAAAAAGGAATATTGCTTTAAAACCGCCAAGTAAAATTCCTGCAATAATTGCCATTAAGGGCCATATTTGGTCAGGTCTCAACTCATTTGCTTCAAATACCAGACGGCTCCCTTTGAATATTAAGACAATACCGCCAATGTACCAAAAAAGTGCAGAAAGAATTTTCAGTGTGTGAGAGGAAGCATTTAACATTCGCCTTTATTCACCTTTTTTCTTGGATATGGTTAATTATTAAGGATGTGCACTAATTAATTGAGAAATGCAACATTTATAAGTCACAGGTTATTGAGTATAGAATATTTTGGTTTTGAAAATCAATAATCTGCTTTGTAAATAACCAACAAAAAAATATAAAATCGGAAAATTTTATGTTGCAATCTATAAATGTATGGTGTGTTGTAAATAGATAATCATATTTTAAAAAATTGAGTTAATACTAAATATCAATACTAAATATCAATACTTGAATTTCTTGGATGAATTTTTTCTTAGTGGTGTTTTGACTTTCGGAACTGCATTTAGTTTCGGCAAACCCTTTTTGATTTTACCGTCATATAATATGACGGTATCAAATGGGAGTTTTTTATTAGCAGAGCATAAAAAACGTTAATAGATGTGCTCCAAAACAAAATGGAAGGAGAATTTAAAGATGGCAAAATTAGACGGAGGCGCTCTTATCGGCCGTATTCTCAAAGAACAAAATGTTAAATATATGTTTGCTATTAATGGTGCTCACATTTTTCCAATCCTTGGTAATCTGATGAATAATGATATAAAGCTTATCCATATGCGCCACGAACAGGCTACTGCATATGCAGCTGACGGATATGCGCGAAGTACCGGTACTCCAGGTGTATGTTGTGTTACTGCCGGTTGCGGTCTTACCAACGCTTTAACCGGTTTGTGTACTGCCGATCAGACAAACAGCTCAGTGATATGCCTTTCAGGGCAGCATCCTTTGACGGAGGATAATATCGGGTCTTTTCAGGAGGCCTATGGTTCCGAAATAATGCGCACTTTTTCCAAGTTTTCTAAACGTGTCCTTGACTGGTCTACTATTGAAATCGACATGCGGCAGGCATTTCGTGAGGCTATGAGTCCTCCTCAGGGTGTATCTTTATTGGAAATTCCAATTAACGTACTTTATCATGAAGACGATGAGACGAAACAGCGTCGAGGTGCAAAGATTTATGATCAGGGGGCGCTTAGTTCTCAGGGCGATCCTCTTCAGATCGAAAGAGCAGTAGAGTTAATTTATAATGCTAAGAAACCGTTGATTGCCGGTGGTGATGGTATCTTCTGGTCAAAGGCCGGGCCTGAGCTTAAAGAATTTGCTGAATTGACAAATACTCCTGTATATTGCCGCAGAGCAGGTCAGGGAGCAGTAGATGAGGCAAGTCCTTTGGCTATTCGTGGTGCCTGGAAAAAACCTTTTACAGGTGAGGCTGATGTGGTTTTGGCGATTGGTTTTAAGTTCTGGAGTGGAGAAAAGTTTGGTGATATGCCCACATGGAATGACAAAGCAAATTACATCCAGGTTGATTCTTCTGCACAACGAGTCGGGTGGCATGTGCCCGCAACTGTTGGTATTGTTGGTGATCCCAAGCTTGTTCTCAGGCAGATGATTGACAAAATCAAGGAAATGAAATTGGACTTCAGTGCCAAAAGAGAAAGTCCATGGTTCAAGATGTTAGCTGAAGTGCGGGGTAACTATGAGAAACTTATCAGTGACCGTGAAAAGGAAAATCACAATACAATGCCGATCCATCCTGATCGCTTAGTCAAAGATCTTGTTTCTGTAATTGACAAGGATGCTACCCTTGTAATTGATAGCTTTACCTTAAGCGGTTATACAAGTCAGTGGTTTAATACCCATTTCCCGGGACAGGTTGTAGATGCCGGACCACTTGCACCGGTTGGCCATGGTGTGGGAATGGGAATCGGTGTTCAGCTTGCCAGGCCCGGCAAGCAGGTTATTGTTGTTTCAGGTGATGGAGGGCTTGGAATTGGGGGTATGGACATGGAAACCGCTGCAAAGTATAAGCTGCCGATAACTACACTGCTGTGGAATAATAGTTCATGGGGTCCGAGCTTTGAGTCTACACCTTATTTAAAAGGGCGCACCGAACCTTTTGATATGATACCGGGAATTCGTTATGACAAGGTGTTTGAACCTATGGGAGTACATGGTGAACATGTAGAAAAACCGGATGAGATCATCCCGGCCCTTGAGCGGGCATTGAAATCAGGGAAGGCTTCATTGGTCAATGTAGTTGGTGACAAAACTATAGGCCACCCAACCCTTGGAGGAAACCTGCTGGGACCGACGCAAATTTGATGGCGTTGTAAAAAGTCTCCATCTACTGCGTTATAGTGTTTGGACAGATGCTCGACATACTGCATGTATGCCTTCGCACCTGGCCAACCATTATGCCTCGTATATGAAGATTTTTACTTAGCCATCGATTATACTTTTTACGAAGCCATCAAATTTAAAACAAATCTCTTTTGCCTGATAATTGGCAATTTTGGAACAATATTGTTTGTCATTCTTAGTGCTTTTTAAAAACCATCTGTTTTGAAACATTATTAAAAATGTAAGGAGTTGTGTTTTATGTCAAATCCGAGAGTACATTCCAAGACTCATCCTGATAAACCGGCTTATATAATGGCAAGAAGCGGCGAAGTTGTGACTTATCTGCAGCTTGAGGAAAATGCTAATCGCTGTGCTCATTTCTTCAGGGATGTAGGCTTGAATGTAAAAGACAAAATTGCCATTTTGATGGAAAATAATTCCCGTTTCATGGAAATATCCCAGGCTGCTATTCGTGCCGGACTTTTTTACACACCTATCAGCACTCATTTAATCTCTTCTGAAATAGAGTATATTGTTAATAATTGTGAAGCTAAATTATTCATTACCTCTTACCTTAAAAAGGAAGCAGCTTCAGAGCTTGCAGATATACTACCGGATGATGTTATTCTGGTTATGGTAGATGGTACTATAGAAGGTTATGATTCATATGAAGATATAATTTCAAAATATCCAGCTACGCCTGTTCCTGATGAAACAACCGGCATTGATATTTTGTATTCTTCCGGTACTACCGGAATGCCAAAAGGTATTGTTCCGTCTTTTCCAAATCTTCCCTTCGAAGAAAGAACTGTGGGGGTTCAAAGAGGCTGCGACCTTTATGAGATTAATGAAAACTCTGTCTACCTTTCAATGGCGCCCTTATATCATTCCGCTCCTCACCGCACCTGTAATATTGTATTATATGCAGGTGGTACAATCATTATAATGGAATCCTTTGATGCTCTTGAATCATTGTCACTTGTAGAAGAATACGGAGTGACCCACACACAAGGGGTTCCGACAATGTTTATCCGTATGCTGAAGCTCTCTGAAGAAGAGCGAAACAGGTTTAATTTATCAACCTTGAAATGTGCCATACATGGTGCGGCATCGATCCCCGTACCTATTAAGGAAAAGATGATTAAATGGTGGGGGCCAATTTTAATTGAATATTATTCAGGTACTGAACAAAACGGTGCAACAATGATTTTCTCGGAAGACTGGCTTAAGCACAAAGGTTCTGTAGGAAGAGCTATTCTGGGTGAAATTCACATACTTGATTCTAAAGGAAATGAACTTCCCCCGGGTGAGGCGGGAGTAATATATTTTTCCGGCGGTGACTATTTTGAATACCTTGATGACCCGGATAAAACTGCTGAATCTAGAAACCCCAAGGGATGGTCTACTCTTTTTGATATGGGTTATGTTGATGAAGAAGGATATTTATACCTCACTGACCGAAAAACCAATATGATTATATCCGGAGGTGTTAACATTTATCCCCAGGAAACAGAGAATCATCTTGTAACTCATCCCAAGGTGAAAGATGTTGCTGTATTCGGAATACCCCATGAGGAATTTGGAGAAGAGGTTAAAGCCGTTGTTCAGCCGTTTGAAATGTCAGATACAGGACCCGAGCTTGAAAAGGAGCTAATAGACTTTTGTAAAATGAAACTTTCCAAAATGAAATGCCCTAAAAGTGTTGATTTTATAGAAGATTTTCCCCGTACTCCCGCAGGTAAACTTATGAAACGGTTTTTGAGAGATAAGTATTGGGAGGACCAGGGGGAAAAAATTTAATAAATTGTTAAATAGTGTCCACCCAGAAATGAGGATTTTTGTTCAAGGTCAAGGCATGCGAAAAAAATAACCACAGGCATATGCTTGATATTCCGAGGATTATTTTTTGAGCATAACGAAGATATTGGGCAAAAAGACCATTTCTGGATGGGCACTAATTAAAAGCCTTCATATTATTTATTCAGGGTGCAACCAATGACTCGAACCAACAAACAGATTGTTCTCGCCAGACGTCCACGCGGCAACCCTGTGCCTGATGACTTTCGCCTGCAGGAATCATTGTTGTGTGAGCCGGTTGATGGTGAACTGCTGGTTGAAAATATTTACCTTTCAATGGACGCTGGTTTTCTTCACTGGATGAGCGAAGGAAGCTCTGATGAATATTTATCAGAGATGGGTATCGACGCGCCTGTTATGGGTTTGACTCTTGGACGGGTCGTTGAATCTCGCCATGAGGCTTTTAATGTGGGTGAGGTTGTTATGGGCAGGCTGACCTGGGAAGAATTCAGCATTATTGATGCCAGTGATTTTCTCACCAAGTTACCAGCCAACCTTGAGTTTCCCCTGAACTATTACCTCGGTGTATTGGGAGGTACCGGTATGACAGCCTATTTTGGAATGAAGGATATCGGCATTCCTCAAGCCGGGGAGACGGTGTTAATAAGTGCGGCTGCAGGGGCTGTGGGCAACGTCGTTGGCCAGATCGCCAAGATATTCGGCGCACGTGCCATAGGCATGAGCGGTAGTGAAGATAAATGCCGGCGGCTCGTTGATGAACTGGGTTTTGATCAGGCCGTCAACTATCGGACCGGAGCCTCTTTGGAAACTACAATGGCCTAATCCATTCCCGGTGGTATAGACATTTATTTCGACAATGTGGGCGGTGAAACGCTGAATACTGTAATGCACCATCTGAATATCGGTGCTCGTATTATTCTATGCGGCAGTATTTCAGGATACAGAAGTGAAACGCCGCCGCCAGGTCCTGATAATATGTTTGAACTTGTTACAAAGCGGATTGCAATGAAAGGCTTTATGTATACAGATCACATGGATCGTTACCCGAAGGCCACGGATGATCTTACAGCATGGCTTAAGGACGGACGCCTTAAGAATGCGGAGTATGTGCTGGAAGGCATAGAGAATGCCGGTGTGGCGTTTTGTCACATGTTTGAAGGGAAAAACTTCGGTAAGACTCTGGTCAAACTCTGAAAAACTACTTATACTTTTTGTATCAACTCTATGGGCTATTTCCCGTTCATGTTGAAAATATACATAACGCTTATTTTATGAATATAAAAGGAGGATAGAAATTTCTATGGAAGAAAGCAAAAAGATAAATCATTCGTCCTGTGCTGTATGTAAAAACGAAATATCAAACAGGGTCTGCTTGAATAAAGACGGTTCAGCATCTATTGGCTGCCCCACTGTTTCGAAAGGTGAGGTCATAGAAGAGGCTTCAAAAATATATGAAGATCCTGAAGTCTTAGAATTCGCCCGCCAGGCGTCGATCCAGGAAGCAGAGTGCTATATAAACCGAAAGGAAAATCCCTTTGTACTGGAACCGACAAAAACCAGGATCATGGAAATTTATGAGTTTGCTGAAAAGATGGGATATAGTCGTATCGGGCTCGCTTTTTGCGCCGGGCTTATGCGGGAGGCAGCCATTGTCGATGAAATATTCGTACATCATGGTTTTGATGTGGTGTCAGTTATGTGCAAGGCCGGGGGTATATCAAAGGATATAATCAACATAAAGGACGACGAAAAAATCATGCCCGGTATGGATGAGGTCATGTGTAATCCCGTTTTTCAGGCCAAGGTTCTTAATACGGAAAAAACCGATTTCAATGTTTTACTTGGTCTTTGTGTGGGACATGATTCATTGTTCTTCAAACATGCGGATGCTTATACTACTGTTCTGGCAGTAAAAGACCGGGTCACCGGCCATAACCCTTTGGCTGCTGTGTATCTTTCCGATTTGTATTACATGAAAATAAAAAAATGATGAAAAATTAGCAGGCGGATAATCAGGTGAGAAAATCACAGAGGTGAATAGTTTTTATAAATCGTTTAAAAGGATTTTATCTATGAGCAGTTATCATTTAAAACAGGATATTACTACACTCTTTCATGCCGGATTAACCGAACCGTTTTTCAAAAGTCTTTTTATGTGCCTGTTTGTCATTTCAGTAATATTTTTGACTTCTGGATGCCAGAAAACCTATTACAACACAATGGAAAAACTGGGGGTTCATAAGCGGGATATTATGGTAAGCAGGGTCAAGGCTGCCCAGGGAGCCCAGGAAGAAGCAAAGGATCAGTTTAAATCTGCCCTGGATAAATTTAGTAGTGTTCTGAAATATGATGGAGGTAAACTAGAAGAAAAATATGAAGAATTAACGACTGAGTATGACAGAAGTAATAAAAAAGCGGAAGAAGTCCGGGACCGTATAGATGATGTGGAGGATGTCTCAGAGGCACTGTTCAGTGAATGGGAAGCCGAACTTGCGTTGTATACAAATAAGAACCTTCGTCGCACAAGTGAACAGAAGTTGAGGAAAACACAAGGGCAGTATAAGCAGCTTTTAAGGGCCATGAAGAGAGTTGAAGGTAAGATAGATCCTGTACTCAACGCTTTTAATGACCAGGTTCTTTTCCTGAAACATAACCTGAATGCCCAGGCTGTGGCATCACTGAAAACCGAACTGGTCTCGGTGGAGGAGGATGTTGCTTCACTTATAAAAGATATGGAAGTATCTATTAGGGAGGCGGAAATTTTTATCAGCACTATTGCAAACTAAACCATACCGGAAAAATCCGTTTACCGATCTGGAATGAGGATAATAAATGAATATCAAACTTCAGGACATGACTTTTGTATTTCAGTCAATGGCAGATGGTATTCTTATAATTAATCAGGATTATACCATTGAGTTTATGAATGATGCCTTTATTCGAGATTTTGGAGGCTGTGTCGGGGAAAAATGCCACGAAGTTATTCATTCCAGTAATATAGTATGCTCTCACTGCAAGGTGCCTGATGTATTAAAGGGAGAAACCATCCATGAAGAGGTTTATAACTCCAAAGCAAAAAAATATTTTGACGAGATCAAACTTCCTCTTAAAAGCGCCGATGCTACTACATCCTGCTTGAGTATCTATCGTGATATTACTGACAGGAAAAACCGTGAAGAAGAGCTTAAATCATCGGTTAAGGATTACAAGAGGCTGTTTGAAAATGTGGGGTGCGGCGTTTTTATCAGCAGCAAGGATGGAAAATTTCTTGATGCCAACCACGCACTTTTGAATATGCTTGGATACCGGACAAAAGAAGAGTTCCTGGAAATCGACATTGCGCAGGACCTGTATTTAAGACCGGAAGATCGTAGTAAGTTTCAAAAGCTTGTTGAAAAAGAAGGGCGCGTGATTGACCATGAAGTTGATTTCAAGCGGAAGGACGGCACATCTATATCGGTTTTGCTTACAAGCCAGGTGCGTTATGATAAGGACGGAAATGTCATAGGTTATGAGGGGATTAATGTAGACCAATCCTTAAGAAAGCAGATGGAAAAAGAGATCAGGGAAGGAAACGATTTCCTGAATAACATAATTCAAAGTTCTCCCAACGCAATAATGGCTTCAGACATGAAAGGTAACATCATGCTCTGGAATAAGGGGGCAGAGGAGGTTCTTGGATATAAGTCAGGAGATACAATTGGCAAACTTCACATTTCAAAGATTTATCCGGAAGGTATGGCAAAAAAAATTATGCAGATGATCCGAAGTCCTGAATATGGCGGTGTTGGCATATTACAGTCGTATCCTCTGGTAACTTTACGTGAAGGTGGTGAAATTGTTGAGGGTAACCTTTCTGCCGCCCTGGTTTATGATGAAAAAGGTAAGGAGATTGCTTCTGTCGGAATAGTTGTAGACCTTAAAGAAAGACTTGATATGGAGCGCCGGCTGAGGGAAACCCAGGAGCAATTGCTGCAGTCGGAAAAGCTTGCTGCAATGGGCCGTTTAACGTCGCAAATTGCTCATGAATTAAATAACCCTCTTTACGGGATAATGAATACACTGGAACTATTAAAGACAGAGGTTCCTCCGTCTAACAAACGCAGAAAAATACTTGATATGGCTCTCTCTGAAACAGTCAGATTATCTGAAATGCTTCATAAAATGCTTTCCTTTTCAAAGCCGGACCAGGAGGTCAGGAAGGCATCTGATATCAATATAGTCCTTGATGAGATCCTTATTCTTCATGAGAAACAGCTTCGTGAAAACGATATTCAGATATTTTCCGACCTTTCCGAAGATCTTGGGCTTGTACTTGCATCTAAGAACCAGTTACGGCAGGTTTTTCTTAATATGATTTCAAACGCAAAGGATGCCATGCAAATGGGTGGGGCTTTGAAGGTGAAAACTTATAAAGAAAAGGAAAATATTGTAATACAAATTTCTGATACCGGTATCGGTATACAGGAAAAGAATCTGGAAAAAATATTTGATACTTTTTTTACAACTAAAGACAGTATAAAGGGTGTTGGCCTTGGGCTGTCTGTCTGCTATGGATTTATTAAGGATCATGGGGGAGATATTGAAGTAAAGAGTAAGCCCGGCTCGGGAACAACCTTTACCGTCATCCTGCCCAAATACAAACAAACTGTATGATATCCCTCATCCGTAATTGATGGTCCTGTATTATGGGAATGGTTAGGCGTGGTGTTTCCATACGCCTTGTCAAAGAGCAGGTCATTTAATATCAGAGAAATCAAGGCCGTCTTCGGTCTGTACCTTTTTGAAGAAATTGCATTTTTGACAAGAGGATTTTTTCGGACTTGAAGTAGATTGAACCTTAGCCCTGTTTAAAGTTCCTGCTATGGTCCAGCATACACGGCCGCCATTTTTGCCACCATTGAACCCGTTTGCACGGACTTCTGTTGTTGCCGGGCAAACACCAAGTTTGGATACATTACTGCCGCCCGGTTCACGTTTGCACTGTTTAAACTCCCAACAATTTTGTTTTCTCATGTGGTCATCGATTTAATTTTTGCGCCGAATATCTTGGTTGTTGAAATTTGTATTCAGTTTATTGATCAGATTAAATCTATGAACCAAATTGGATATGATGAACCACGCAACTTGTCAGCACCGTCCAACTGAATAGAAATATTAAATATTATTACAATTTAATAAATAAAATCAAAAATATAGCATACCTTATCTCATACTAAAGTAAACACCAAAAAATACGGGGTAGATAGACAGTATAAAACTGTCATTGTGGGAAGAGGCTGGGCTAATTAATAATTAATTAAGGGTGTTATAAATTGAAAATCGTTGTAAATGCTCATTTATGATGGGAAAAACGTAAAATTATTTTTCCTGAATTGCAGATATTCATTGATAAGATTGAAACTATAATTAATAAAAAAACTATAATAAGTGAAGCTATCTTGGTGTAAATCTGTAAAAAAGATCTGATGGCCCGCCTGTGATATGCATAACGCCTTTAATATTAAACTAAAAATTTAGTATTGGAGCGCAAACAAATAATCCTTGACAATATAAAAAAACTATAATAACTATAATAACTATAAAAAGATAAGGAGGAGGATCATGGATGAGATAATGACTGTTGTTAAGGCAAGTAAGTACTGTAATGTCTCTCCAAAAACCATTATCAACTGGGTAGAGGCCGGTAATATCAAGGCCTATAAGACAGTTGGAGGCCACAGGCGTATTAATAAAATTGATCTTGAAGCCTTTATGCGAAAACAGGGGATTCCTATTCCTGATCAGGAACAAACTGATGAAAGAAAAAGAATACTTGTCGTTGATGATGACCCCATAATTACCGAAACGATTGTTCTGGCGTTGGAAGAAGATGAACATGATTATGAAGTTTTTTCCGCTGCTGACGGGTTTGAAGCCGGCCTGCAGGTTAATCATTTCAAACCCCATATAGTTATTTTAGACATTATGATGCCGGATATTAAAGGTTACGAAGTCTGCAAAAAGATCAAATCTAATCCTGATACAAAAAATACAAAAATAATAGTTCTTTCTGCATATCTTGATGAAGAAAAGTTTAAAGAAATGAAAGAAAATGGCGCTGATGCCTGTTTTTCAAAACCTCTACCACTCCCACAACTCAGAGAAGAAGTTGCCCGGTTCCTAAAGTTAAGTTGATTTCGATCTAATACTGATGGCGCCACAAAAAGTTTCCATTTACTGCGCTATAGCGATTGTTCAGAAGTATACATACAAAGTTCTGTTACTACATGAATGCTTCGACTCCTGATCAACTACTCTGGCGTGTAAATGCCCCGCCACGGCGGGGTTACATAACCATCTATTATACTTTTTTTGAACCATAAATTGAGATGGTGTTGTAAACTTATTGGCAATGTAAAACTCACAACACAATATAGGAGGTGCCCATGAAGCTAAAAGAAGCCCTTGCAAAAAAAAAGTTTGTGGTAACCTCTGAAGTCCAGTCGCCGGTTTCTGATAATGACCCTGATGCGCTGATCGACAGCTTGAAACCTGTTAGGGGTCGGGTTGACAGTTTTTCATTATCAGAGGTTGAGATTGAAGGTGTTGTAGGTGATACAATCAAAGTGTGCGACGTCCTGAAGCAAAACAGATTTGATGCAATATACCAGACCACAACCCGTAACAAAAATCGACTCCAGAT
>JABHLN010000160.1 GCA_018693105.1 Desulfobacterales bacterium
TTTTGCAAGTATTATTTAATGAAATTAACAGGTTATATTGAATGGAAAACGGGAATTTTAATTGTCGTTACAGGAAAAAAATAATTGTCGTTGATCATCTGGATGAAAAGCATGACTGAGAAGATCAAGCACAACACTTTTGCCGTTATCCCCTGAACCCAACAACAACACTGCTTTTTGCAATGAGCACATACACCCAGTCAGTAAAGCCCCAACTGCCTCTTGTAATAGCAATTGCTGTGATTCATCCAGAGCGTAATCCAAATAATTCTGGAACATCGGTGCCTTTTCAGGACAATAGGCTTTTGCCGGGTCAGTCTCTAATTTCCATCTTGCCCTCAGTTCTGCTGTATAACTTAAAACATCAACACCATTTTCTGTAATTTTATAAAATTTACTTGCTGCTGGTAAGCCATAGGGTGCATCACTAAAAAATTTTTCATCAACTTTAGAATAATACATCAGGCGCGTTGCCGCTTTGTAATCTGGTCCTTTTTTATAATTTTTTAAGCCGGTGTATTCTCGTGCACTTTCAATTTCTACTCTTCCAAAACCATATTTTTCGTACAAACCATTTGTGCTATCTCCATACAACCACAAAGAATCTTCAGCTCCAACAACCTCCTGAAACTGCAGTTCAAGATTTCCAATAAAATTATCAGCGATTTCAATGTGTGTTGCATCTTCCCGGAGAACAGCTTTGCCCATGCAACTACCATTTGGATGAGTATTATTTTGAGCGAGAAGGGTTTCTATAGTCTTTTTGGGAATTTTTAAGTCTTTTTTACAAACATCCTTGAAAGCATGCAACTTAAGAGGGGCGAATTCTTGATTGTTTAATATTTCTTCAACAACCGGAATAGCCGCTAAGATATTTATACTACCGTCCTCAATTTTGGACGCTATTTGCTGTATATGACAGATTGCATCCTCGATGTCCCAGTTGTATTTTTGAAGGGAGTCCCCTTTCGCCGGCTCATCATTTACAGATTCAGCATGAAGGATATATTTAATACCGCCATGAACAAATGAATTATAACAAGGACTCTCATCAGCTTTATTAGCATAGAGCTTACCCTTGCACTTGCCCAATTCAGGTTCTTGCGGATCAGCACCCGTTGCTTGATCATATTTTTCAAGATTCTTCAGTACCTCTCGAACGGATACTGTTCCGTATATATCAAATATCAAAACATCATCCGGGTATAAACGTTGGTATTCGCCATCTTCACGCCTTGCACGAACAGTTTTCTTGGCGTCCTCAATAGAAAGGTTTGAACCATTCTCTTTTGCAACCTTAACAAGCTTAGGAGCCTCAAGTTCTATATATTTTTCAACAATCTTCTTCTGATCAGGTTCAGCCTTAATCTTTTCAGCCTGCACTAATACTTCAAGTTTATTGAGTTCATTTAAGTCCAGAGAAGACATTAGTTTGGTATCCATTAACATGATGCACCTCCCGGGATATATAGCGGATCAGGTCGTCGCTGGACCATGCCTGGACCCACCAGCTTTGCCCCTGCCACAAAATCAAAGCGTTCCGGACTGAATACTTTATCATCAAAAATAGTTCTCGGCAGCAATGATCCTGAGCGTGAGATCTTGATGTATCCATGGCCGGCAAGCCACAAACGATGGAATAATGCCTCAGCGAAGCGCGGCAGGTCTGTTCCATTTTTTACAAGAAAGTAAAGATGAAATCCTGCTCCCTTACCACGGAGCTCAGTATTGCCATGGTATATGCAGCTTGAAGTTGAATAAGTTAATACTTTGGGTATGGCTGCGAACCCAGGGCAGACTGAATCAATAATTTTAATAACTTCCTGATAATCACGTACCGGCTGACCGTCTTCTGGATCATGGTCGATCATAGCTAATGTTGCACCATCGGAGTAATGGAAATAGTCTTTTGATCGTGGGATTGCTTCCGACTTGTTTTTAAAGTTTTTCAAGATAGTAATCTTTGTTTTTTCAAACTCACAGATGCCGTGTCCAATAGCCCGGTTAATACCCAGTCCCATTAGATACTCTGGAAACCCAGGCAATGTCATGGGTAGTTTTCTTGCAGTACCGCTCTTCATTGTGATTGGGTCTGGATACTTTCTTATTTTCCCTTCGGAGTCCATGCCAATTTCCTTGGTAAGGATTCCGTTATCCGTGGTATATTCTGTAATCTGGAAGGTTTCATCTGTTTGTACTCCTTGATAATTATTCATTCAACCCCCCCCATTTTTTCTTTTTTCTTTTAACCATGCAATTATTTCTACTATATCAAATCTCACGTATCTTCCTATTTTATAGCGTGGAATAGATCCCTCGCCATTTTGCCGGGTCATCGAATAAATTTTAGATTTTGGAACGTTCATAAAACTTGCAAGTTGATCTACATCCAAAAGCTGATTAATATTATTCTTACCGTGTGTTATAGGAGAAGCTGAGTCCTGATTTATAGAATTTGTTTCTATAATTGATTTGCCCATAAACGATTCCTTTTATTACAGGTAAAAAAAGCCATTACTAAACATCAGTAATGGCTAACCTTAAAGGAATCTGCTTGGACAATCTACTGATATAACGACGAAATATTGCATGATACGTCGTTATGTTAAACAAATCGTCGTTATGTTTATTTTTTTATCACATACACAATTAATGATAAATTTTTTATTAATACAATTCCAATTTGGCTATTCTGGTCATTTTATTTTATTAGAGGAAAAAACGATTTAAGTTTTAAATTTAGCATAACTGATTACGCTTCAACTATGTT
>JABHLN010000161.1 GCA_018693105.1 Desulfobacterales bacterium
CAGACGTTCGACATACTATATGTATGCCTTCACGCCTGGCCAAAACTATGCCTTGTATATGAAGATTTATACTTAGCCATCGGTTATACTGACGAGTTTATCAAAGACATTAAAGAACCCCTCTCTTATGAAAATTATCGATCCCCACGTTCATCTCTGGCCAAAAGAAAAACGGGTAAAACTATTAAAATGGTATAAACTTATTGAACCGGATGATCCTATTGATACTGACATATCATTTGAACAGATGATAGAAGATCTTGCCGGTATTGGTGTGGAAAAAGTAATTAATCTTGTCTTTTCCTTATCACCTGAAGAAACAGAATCTCTTAATAAATTCAATGCAGATCTGGGGCGTAAATTTAAGCAGTTATATCCTGTTGCTTCAATACACCAGCATGATAAGAATAAAAAAGACATATTAAAAAAAGCTTTTTTTGATCAGGGATTAATGGGGTTAAAACTCCATTCATTTATTCAAAGAATAGACATAGTCGACCCGGAAATGGAAGATGTTTGGAAATATTGTGAGAAATGGGGCCGCCCTGTTTTCATACACACAGGGTATGACGATATATATAAAAACAAACTAACTCCTTCTTCTGTGAGGACTATCCTCGAACGCCACCCTGAATTACATCTGGTTACCTGTCATACCTTTTATCCTGATATTCATGAAGGTATTGCAATTGCAAAAGATTTCCCCGGAGTTTATATTGATTTAACAGGTATATCAGGTTCGATTGGCAGACAACCATCCGGAAACCCATCGACGGAAAAAATAAAAAAATCGGTCCATAATGCCATATCGACCTTTCCGGATCGTATTTTCTGTGGAACAGATTATCCGGCATGCGGTGCCCCGGTTGAGAACCATATTCCGTACCTTAAAGCATTGAATATTAATGAGGAGGATTTAATAAAGATATTATATACAAATGCCGCCCGATTTATAGGAAAATTCAAAATGAATTAAAGCAGATGGCGTCGTATATGAAAATTTCTACTTAGTCATCGTTTATACTTTTTACAATTTCATCAAAGAAAATATTATGAAAGAAATATGGATAACAGGTGCGGGCTTTTTCGGAAGCCTTGCATTAAACAGACTCGATAATGGAAAATTTAAGTTTGTAGTTGTTGATGCTGATCCGGATAACCTTGAAAAGCTAAAAGGCCCCAATCGAACCATTATACAAGAAGACGGCGTTGCATTTCTTGACAAAAACCTTCGGAAAAACAAAAAGCCGGACTGGATAATCCCCGCGCTGCCTGTTCATCTTGCGGCAGAATGGTGCCTTCTAAAGCTCGGCCCGGAAAAAATTTCCCGAATCGATATGCCTGATGGTATCGAAGACCTGGTACCAAATCCTTTACGGGGCTCTGAAAGTGAAATTTATGCCAGCAATGCCACATTCAGGTGCCCCGATGATTGCCCGGAGCCAAAAGACATTTGTACACATACCGGCAAAAAAAGAAAAAAGGACCTTTATAAGATCCTTGAAGAATTAAAAATACCTGAACGGGAATCACTTGTTGTAAGAAGTCACCAACTTGGCAATGGTGTAGGCGGATACAGGCCGGAGCAGCTCTTTGATCTTCTTGAACAGGTGAAGAAATCCACAAAAAAGATTTTAATCAGCACCGCCTGCAGGTGTCACGGCGTTATATCCTCCATTGGTAAAAAGCCTTATCTATAATGATAACAGATTTTATCTGTATGGATTTCAATTTAATAAACTCGTAATAATATAACCGATGGCTAAGTAAAAATCTTCATATACAAGACATAGTGTTTGGCCAGATGTGAAGACATACATGTAGTATGTCGAGCGTCTGGTTAAACTCTATAACGCAGTAGGTGGAGCTTTTTACGACGCCATCAGGCTTAAAATTAATTCTTGCCGTATTTCCAATGATATACCATAATAACAAGATGTCTGAATCGAAATATAAAAAACTTAAAGAAATAATATCCGGTCTGAAACAGGTAGCTGTTGCATATTCCGGTGGTGTCGACAGTACTTTTCTTCTAAAGGTTTCATCTGATGTACTTGGGGAAAACGTTCTGGCGATCACTGCAAGGTCTGCAACACTACCGGGCAAGGAACTGCATGAAGCGGAATGTATGGCAAAAAGCTTCAAAGTAAATCACCTGATAATAGATTCCGATGAACTTGAAAACCCTGATTTTACAAAGAATCCACCCGACAAATGCTACGTCTGTAAAAAAATAAGGTTCAGCAGCCTTATAAAAATTGCAAAAGAAAACGGTTTTACTCATGTAATAGACGGTGAAAATCATGATGATCACAAAGATTACCGGCCGGGGAGCAAGGCAGCACGAGAACTTGGAGTAAGAAGTCCGTTGAGTGAATCAGGTCTTACAAAAAATGATATACGCGAACTTTCAAAAAAAATTGGGCTTCCCACCTGGGATAAACCCGCATATGCATGTCTTGCAACCAGAATCCCTTATAATACTACGATTACAGGTGAAAAGCTCAGGCAGGTAAATGAGGGGGAAGAATTCCTCAGGAATCTCGGGTTTTCACCACAACTCAGGGTACGACATTACGGAGATTCTGCCCGAATCGAGCTTGACCCTGAAGATATTCCAGGAATTACAGAAGCTTCGACAAGAAAGAAAGTTGTAAATTATTTCAAAACACTTGGATTCAAGTTTGTGACAATCGATCTGGAAGGTTATATAATGGGGAGTTTAAACAAAACCATCCGGACATAATGAGGAAAGATATATGAA
>JABHLN010000162.1 GCA_018693105.1 Desulfobacterales bacterium
CAATGCATAAGGATCGAAGCACATCGCCTCTTGGAAAGGCGTTTATCGATTTTATAGAAAAAAGTATTTTGAACCCTTAATTTTATACTGAAGGTGAGAACTTTAAGTCTGGCGCAGAAGCTGGAATAAAAGGGACATTGTGCAAAGGTCTCAAAGTCTTTTTACTGCCCCTGCTACAACCTCTATTGCTTTGTCTATCTCATCAACCGTGGTCATTCTCCCTACACTGAACCTGATTGTACCTTTGGCCCATTCAACAGGAACCTCCATAGCTTCAAGAACATGGGAAATTTCCACAGTATCGGCATGACACGCAGCACCCGCAGATGCTGCTACTTCAAGCCCCATCTCTTCAAGTATCCGGTTTGCCTCAAGCCCCTTGAAAGAAAGACTCAATGTATTAGGAAGACGTTTAACAGGATGCCCGTTCAGCCTTATTTTACAGTCTTTACGAATAAGCCCGTCATGAAGTCTGTCACGTAAAGATTTCATGACATTCATTTTTTCTTCAAGATCACGGGATGCGATCTCACATGCCTTTCCCAAACCAACAATTTCAAGAACATTTTCTGTTCCGGCCCTTTTTCCCATTTCCTGCCCGGCACCCTGGCAGAACTTTTCCGGTATTATTGAATCCCTGATATAAAGAGCCCCAATGCCTTTTGGTGCATAGATTTTATGCCCGGCAACAGATAGAAGATCAACCCCCAATTCTTTAACATCTGCAGGGATTTTGCCAAGGGACTGAGCAGCATCAGTATGCGTGATAATATTATGTTTTTTTGCAATCTCTGCAATTTCTGAAATCGGCTGTATTGCTCCTGTTTCATTATTTGCATGCATAATAGAGATCAGGATTGTTTCAGGACTCAAAGCATTTTTAAGGTCGGAAATATTTATGACACCTTCGGAATCAACCGGTAGATAAGTAGTTTTAAACCCATACTTTTCAAGGTAATGACATACTTCAAGAACTGCCGGGTGTTCAATCACACTTGTTATAATGTGATTTCCTTTATCCTCACCCTTAGCCGCAATAGACCGGGCAATCCCTTTTATCGCATAATTATTAGATTCGGTACCACCGCTTGTAAAAACAATCTCACCAGGGCTGCAGTTCAAAAAACCCGCGACCTGACTACGTGCTTTTTCAACAGCCCTTTTCGGAGCTATTCCATACCAGTGTGAACTGGACGGATTGCCGAATTCTGTTTCCAGAAAAGGCCGCATGGCTTCAATAACTTCCGGGTCATGTGGTGTAGTTCCATTATAATCCAGATAAATAGGCCGTGGCATTTTTCTTACCCTCCATCAAAATGAACTCGCAAAATGTATAACCGATGGCTAAGTAGAAATCTTCATATACAAGGCATAGTGGTTGGTCAGGAGTGAAGGCATACAAGTAGTATGTCGAGCTTCTGATCAAACTCTATAACGCAGTAGATGGAGACTTTTTACGACGCCATCCATTAAGACTCAATAAATTTTCCATGGGAAAGCTCAAGAACTTTACCCGCAATTCTTTTCACCTGGTCCTTATAATGGGATACCATTATAATTGTGCATCTCTCCTTAAGGCTTAAGAGAAGTTCTTCTATGATTTTTCCGGCTTTGGTATCCAGAGAAGATGTCGGTTCATCCAGGAGAAGTATTTCCGGTTCAAGAATAAGCGCTCGGGCAATACAGAGTCTTTGCTGCTGACCTCCGGATAACGACCTGGCATCATCATTTAATCTGTCCTTTACTTCCTCCCATAAAAATGCTCTTTTTAAGGCTTCTTCTACTTTGAATATAATAGTTTCTCTGCTTTTTTCACCAGCAAGTTTTAACGGGAATGAAATATTTTTATATATGCTCATTGGCAAAGGATTAGGGATCTGAAAAACCATTCCTGCCTGCCTGCGTAACTCAGGAAGTGAATATGACTTATCATATATATCAAAATATTCATTCCTGAAAAATATTTCAACCCTTCCACCAACGGCTGCTCCTGGAATATTCTCCCAAAGCCGGTTCAATGTCAAAAGAAATGTCGATTTTCCCATGCCAGAAGGTCCGATAATGGCGGTTATACTGTTTTGCGCAAAAGTTGCTGTAATGTCATTCAGAACAGTCCTGTCATTATAGTAAAATGAAAGGTTGGAAAGTTTTATCTTTGGCTGTAATGCTTTTTTAATATTATCCATGGTTTTCTTAAAATCGATAAAGCGCCTGATTTGACAGGCTTCTTTTTATAATAAAAGCTGTGAAAAAAAACAGCGAGCAAATAACAAGTAAAATTATCGCAGCGCCGTAACCTGTCATAAGTTCATTTTTGTCAGAATATTGAGAAGAAATATAATAAATATAAAAAGGAAGAGCTTCGTAGCTTGAAAGTAAAGATTTGGGAACACCTGCTGTTGCTACAACCCCTGTAAGCATTATTACGGCAGTATCCTCGGCACACCTGCCGATGGCGAGAACAACACCGCTTACAATTCCTGAAAGTGACTGGGGAATCAATACGTAAATTATATTCTGCAGTTTTGTTGCCCCAAGCGCAGGAGCGGTCAGCCGTATCTCATCAGAAATACTTTCAAGAGAAACCTGGGTGGTACGAACTATGTATGGTAATACAAGAAAAGCAAGAGACAAGCCTGAAATCAGAAGACACGGATAAATTCTTTCGGAAAAATATTTATGAAGAAAAATGGCTGAATATGATGCGTGATAAATTAGGATTATTTGGTAAAGATAAAAATGATTTA
>JABHLN010000163.1 GCA_018693105.1 Desulfobacterales bacterium
TAAACGCAATGAAATGCCAACTGACAGTTATGAGGCGCGCACCGAGAAGAACGTAATGGTCTCAGACGGGACCCTGATAATCTCTCATGGTCAATTATCAGGCGGTTCTAAACTAACCTTGGATTTAGCAGAAAAACACAATCGTTCATATCTTCATATAGACCTTAATAACACCAATTCTTTTAATGCATCCCGGGAAATCAATTTATGGATTCGAAATAATAATATCAGAATTTTAAATGTTGCCGGCTCAAGAGCAAGTAAAGATCCAAATATATATAAAGCAACCATGGATGTTTTAGAGGCGGTGATTTA
Source organism: Desulfobacterales bacterium (assembly GCA_018693105.1). Lineage (GTDB taxonomy): Bacteria > Desulfobacterota > Desulfobacteria > Desulfobacterales > SURF-7 > JABHLN01. The sequence goes on from JABHLN010000163.1 coordinate 316, forward strand.
CATGAATATGATTAAACCGGATTACCTTGAACCGGAAATAAACAATAAAACTATTCCTTTATCAGTTGAAGAAGCAGTTAATCACCTTATATCTAAAATGCCGTTAAAAGATAAATCTTTAATGGCAAATATGACAGAAAATGAACTACCCGGCGTTCATCCATCATTAGGTTCTTATATCATAAACAATTATGACTTAAGTGCAGAAAACTCACCGCTTTTTCAATCGTGCGAGTCAATATCCGGGAATCCTTCTCTCAATCATAATGATGCACCTGGCATTATTATAAAAGAACTCTGGGAAAAACTCCGTGAAACCCATAAATTAAGGCTTGTAAAGTAGTAATAAATTTTCAATTCGATGATCTTGAAATAACCTACTCGACCTTGGATGCAAAAAACACAATTAAGGTTGAACTATTTTGAGATGGCTTCTAATGAATACCGGGAATAATATTATGAAAGTTTTTATAACAGGGGGCTCTGGATTTATCGGCAGTTATATTTCATCGTATCTGCTTGAAAACGGATATTCCGTCTCTGCTACAGGTACATCTTCAGCCCATAAATTACAGGACCATAACTCTTTCCAATATATCCGGTCTGACACAACCCGAAAAGGGGAGTGGCAGGATTCGGTAAATGAAGCGGATATAATTATAAACCTTGCCGGCAGGAACATTTTCAGACCTTGGACAAAAAAATATAAAGAACAAATATATAACAGCCGCATTCTAACAACTCGTAATCTTGTTGAAGCACTTCCTGAAAAAAAGAACACTGTTTTATGCAACGCTTCAGCAATAGGATATTATGGAGATAAGGGTGAAGAATCAATATATGAGGATTCAACTGCCGGCAAAGATTTTCTTGCAAAAGTTTGCATTGACTGGGAAAACGAGGTTCTTAAAGCCGATGATAAAGGAGCAAGAGTTGTTATAATGCGTTTCGGGGTTGTACTCGGAAAAAACGGGGGGGCGCTTAGTAAAATGGCTCCTTTATACAAAATGTGTTTAGGTGGTCCATTAGGAAGCGGTCTTCAATGGTTTCCATGGATTCATATGGACGATCTTGTGTCAGCATTGTTTTTTGCAATAGGTAAAAAAAGCTTTAAAGGGAAAGCAAATTTCTGTTCACCTAACCCGGTTCAAAACAGGTTTTTTTCAAAAAAATTTGGCAAATCTATAAAAAGGCCTTCATTTTTTAATGTACCTTCCCCTATTATAAAAATTGCTGCCGGCGAGTTAGGTACTTCGCTTATGGCTAGTCAAAAGTCATACCCAGGAAAACTTCTTGAAGCCGGTTTTAAATTTCAGTATCCAGACATTGAAGATGCATTATTGCAAGTTGCAGGGGAATCTGAATAAAAAACAATGGAGAAAAAGGTTGGGCCAAAAGAAAATGCTGAAAACGCAACTATGTGAAAGATTAGGTATAGAATATCCCATTTTCCTTGCTGGAATGGGCTGGACTTCAGGGCCTACTCTTACAGCTGCTGTTTCCAATGCAGGCGGTTTAGGTGTACTCGGAGGTTCTAATTTAAACCCTGACGAAGCCAGAGAGTGGATAAGAAAGACCAAGAGCCTCACAGACAAACCATTTGGTTTGAATCTGATTTTACCACCTGATGTGGCTTCAACTGATGCCCCCGTCGACTTTAAAGATCTTATTCCTCCCGAACATTTTGAATTTGTGGATAAAATTATGGATGAGCTTGAATTGCCAAAGACTGAATTTAAAGTGCCCTGGGAAGATTATACTTTCGAAACCATGAAGGAAATCGGGCGAATCTGCATTGAAGAACGTCTTGCTCTTTTTGTATCAGGGTTGGGAGACCCGAGCTGGATTATCAGCGATGCACATGATTGTGGTATGCTTGTTTCGAGTTGTGTCGGAAATACAAAAAACGCTAAGCGGTTGAGTGATTCGGGAGTTGATATTATCATTGCCCAGGGATATGAAGGCGGAGGGCATACGGGAAGAGTCGGAACCATGGCTCTTGTTCCTCAGGTAATAGATGCTGTCCAGCCAAAATCTGTCCTGGCGGCAGGTGGACTTGCCGACGGCCGTGGATTGGCAGCTTCACTGGCACTTGGTGCCGAAGGGGTCTGGATGGGGACAGCCTTTGTGGCAACCCATGAAGCCAATGCGGATCTTAAAAACATGAATAAACATTTCTACTTTGAACCATGGGTGGATAACTGGAAAAAAACAATCATTGAGGCCATCGACGAAAGTACGGTAATAAGTAAAATAACAAGTGGGAAAACAGCCCGGCATATAAGAAACAAAATGATTGATCTCTGGGAAAAAGAGAAATTTACTTACTTACCGCTTCCTTTGCAGGGCTACCTTGTATGGGATTTATATTCCAATTTAGCACAGAGCTATAAGTACGAATATATGCTA
>JABHLN010000164.1 GCA_018693105.1 Desulfobacterales bacterium
TTCGATCTGTTATCGCGAAGCGATTATTATTTGTCTGTGTATGTCTGTGTGTGTCCGTGGCTAAATAAAAAGGTGTTCATCGAAAGGAATTATGAAATTTAAAAAGAAAATTCTATGCATAGGCGCCGGATATGTCGGCGGACCAACCATGGCAATGATAGCTTATAAATGTCCAGAGTATAAGGTTAATGTTGTTGATATTAACCCTGAACGGATATCTGAATGGAATTCCGGAAAACTTCCTATTTATGAGCCCGGTCTTGATGAAATTGTGAAAGCAGCAAGAGGAAGGAATCTGTTTTTCAACACTGATATTGAAAAAGGGATAAAAGAGGCTGATATTATTTTTGTCAGTGTAAATACACCTACAAAAAAATATGGTGCAGGAGCAGGCATGGCTGCTGACCTCCAGTACTGGGAAAAAACAGCAAGACAGATTCTTGAATGCTCGGAGTCACCAAAGATTATAGTTGAAAAAAGTACATTGCCTGTAAAAACTGCCCTCGCCATGGAGAGAATACTTACTTCCACTGATAACGGAATACATTTTGAGGTTCTTTCAAATCCTGAATTTCTAGCCGAAGGAACAGCTGTAAAAGATCTTGAAAATCCTGATCGTGTGCTCATCGGGTCAAGCCAGACGGAAGAAGGACTGAAAGCAAGAGACGAGCTTATTGAAATATACGAGAACTGGGTGCCGAAAGAAAGAATTATAACTACAAACGTATGGAGTAGTGAACTTTCAAAGCTTGTAGCAAATGCTTTTCTTGCACAGCGAATATCCTCAATAAACGCAATATCCGAGTTATGTGAAAAGACCGATGCTGATATAACAGAAGTGAGTAAGGCTGTTGGCCTTGACAGCAGGATCGGGAGTAAATTCCTGAATGCCAGTGTTGGTTTCGGGGGATCATGTTTTCAAAAGGATATCCTGAACCTGGTTTATCTGTGCAGACATTACGGACTTGACCAGGTGGCTGATTATTGGGAAGGGGTTGTGAAAATAAATGATTACCAGAAGGACCGCTTTGTTTTAAATATGTTGAAAGCTATGTTCAATACCCTTGCAGGGAAAAAAGTCTGTCTCTTTGGTTTTGCTTTTAAAGCCAATACCGGAGATACCAGGGAGTCTCCTGCAATAACTGTATCCCGGAAATTAATTGAAGAAAAGGCTGAATTGAGAATAACCGATCCTGAAGCCTTAAATAATGCCAGAAATGACCTGAAAGATATTAAAGGAAAAATAAGTTTTATTGAAGATCCGTATGAGGCTGCATCCGGAAGTCATGCGATTGCAATTATGACCGAATGGGATTTATATAGTGAACTTGATTATGAAAAAATATTTCAGTCAATGAACAAGCCTGCATTTATATTTGACGGAAGAAATATTGCAGATCATAATAAACTGTTTGAAATCGGGTTTAATGTTTATGGGGTAGGCAGGCCACCGCTCACTCATTTCTAATGATGGCGTCGTCTAAATCTCCATCTACTGCGTTATAATTTTTAGCCAGATGTTCGACATACTACGTGTATGCCTTCACACCTGGCGAAAAATTATGCCTTGTACATGAAGATTTATACTTAGCCATCGGGTATGTTTTTTACGAGATTATAACTTTCTAATTTATATTTATTAAGACCTTTGAAAAACATTAATTTTTGTTCGAGTTCAAGAAAGGTGAAAATTTTAACCACAGGAATACATGAAGTATTTCGAGGATTAATATTTGAGTATGACGCAGGAATCGGACAAAAAGGGATGTTATACAAAGACATCAAGAGGGGAATCATGCATTTAAAAAAACGTGTCCTTGTAACAGGCGGAGCAGGGTTTTTAGGCTCTTTTCTTTGTGAAAGGCTTTTAGATGAAGGGTTTGAAGTCCTTTGTATTGATAATTTTTATACAGGGGCAAAAAGCAATATTGCCCACCTTCTAAACAATCCGGATTTTGAGTTTATCCGTCATGATGTTACTTTTCCTTTATATGTTGAGGTTGATGAGATCTATAACCTTGCATGCCCTGCATCACCGATTCATTATCAGAATGATCCTGTTCAGACTACCAAGACTTCTGTTCATGGCGCCATTAATATGCTCGGCCTTGCAAAGCGTGTAAAGGCAAAAATACTCCAGGCATCTACTTCGGAAGTATATGGTGATCCAGCTATTCATCCTCAGACTGAAAGTTATTGGGGAAATGTGAATCCAATAGGGCCAAGGTCCTGTTACGATGAAGGGAAGCGTTGTGCCGAAACTCTTTTTTTTGATTATCGGAGGCAGCATAATCTCGGGATAAAGGTTGCACGTATTTTTAACACCTATGGTCCGCGGATGCACCCGAACGATGGAAGGGTGGTTTCCAACTTTATACTCCAGGCACTTCGTAATGAACCTATAACTGTCTATGGTGATGGTTCCCAGAGCAGATCGTTCTGTTATGTAGATGATCTTGTAACAGGTCTGGTATCACTTATGGATTCGCCGGATGAATTTACAGGTCCTGTCAATCTCGGGAATCCAAAAGAGTTCACTATTCTTGAACTTACAAATAAGGTTATTGAAATAACAGGGTCAAAGTCAATAATTCGCCATGACCCTCTTCCCACAGATGATCCCAGACAACGCAGGCCTGATATTAAATTAGCAAAAGATGTTCTTGAGACTTTGAGAAAACCAGGTGGAACCAAAAACTTTGCAGTTATTCAAG
>JABHLN010000165.1 GCA_018693105.1 Desulfobacterales bacterium
CGAAGGAAATTTGTAATATAATTATATTATATTTTTCAGAAAAATCAAATAGAACATTCCAGCTATGAAAAATATAATATATCTCTTATATCAACCATATAAATTTTTAGTTCTATTTCCTTATGTAGCTGTATCCACCTTGTTTTTTGGTGTATCAGCAGTATTGTTGAGTGTTATTATTAATCAAAAAATCGGCAGCCTTAGCGGTGTTGTCTGGGCAAGGCTCATAGGATGGCTGACACCGATGTTTTTTACAATTGAAGGTAGAGGAAATATTAATAAAAATCAATCCTATGTGATAGTTTCAAATCATCAAAGTCAGTATGACATCATAATGGTTTACGGCTGGATTGGAGTTGACTTTAAATGGGTCATGAAGCAGGAACTCAGAAAAGTGCCTGCCCTGGGAATTGCCTGTGAAAAAATAGGACATATTTATATTGACCGTTCAAATACTGAAGCAGCTCTTAATTCAATTAATACTGCAAAAAAAAAGATAAAGAACGGAACCTCCGTTCTTTTTTTTCCGGAAGGAACACGAAGTGAAGATGGGAAATTAATGCCATTCAAAAAGGGTGCATTTAAAATGGCAATTGATCTGGGGCTTCCTATACTTCCAATTTCAATCAACGGTACAAGAGAAATACTTCCGCCAAAATCAATGAACTTATTCCCCGGTAAAGCCGGGATGACAATACATAAACCTATAGATATTTCAGATTACAATGATGGCAATCTTAATGACTTGATTAATAAAACAATGAACATTATCGAAAGTACCATAATCTTGAAATAGAATTTATTAGATCTTTTGTGGTTATATGTACTTTTTATATTTTTCCAAAAACCATATTAATTTATTGGTGATTTAGTTCTGAATAACTCTTATAACCCCCGCTTAAGTTTCTTACATTAAATCCATTCTGTATCATTATACGATACCCTATATATCCTCTTAACCCAACTGCACAGTATAGAATATATTTTTTACTTTTATCCAGTCCTGTGATTTTTTCACGCAGGTCGTTTACAGGTATATGAAGAGAGCCTTTGATCATTCCATATTCTTTTACTTCATCATTTCCTCGAAGATCAATCAGTACTTCATTTTCGCTATCAAATAAATCTACTTCATTAGGGTAAATGTTTTCAATATCACCTTTTAAAATGTTTGCAGCAACAAAGCCCGCAACATTTACCGGATCTTTTGCAGATGAAAAGGGCGGGGCGTATGAAAGTTCAAGTTCTTCAAGGTCGTATACGGACATATCACCACGGATAGCTGTTGCAAAAATGTCAATTCGCTTGTCAACTTCGCAACCCCCTGCTATCTGGGCACCTAAAAGCTTCCCGTTTTCAGGTGAAAAAATCAATTTTATTGCCATCATTTCAGAACCCGGATAATAAGACGCATGTGAACCTGAATGTGTATAACTGACAAGATAAGAAATATTATTTTTTAAAAGAAACTTTTCGCCTGTTCCTGTACATGCAACTACAAGGTTAAATATTTTCACAACGGCTGTACCAAGAGTACCTTTAAATATAGATTTGCGGCCAAAGACGTTATCTGCAGCAATCCTGGCCTGTTTATTTGCAGGGCCGGCAAGAGGTGTCATTGTTTTAAAACCGGTGACATAGTCACTTATTTCAACGGCATCCCCTATAGCATATATATCAGGGTCAGATGTCATCATATAATCATCGACTTAAATCCCGCCGCGATTTCCTATCTCAAGGCCTGATTCTTTAGCAAGATTGTTTTCAGGATGAACACCAATGGACATGATTACCATGTCACAATCTATTTTTTTGCCTTTTGTTGTTACTACAGTAATGAGGCTGCCATTTTTGGAAAAAGAATTTACTCCGTTCTCAAGTTCAAGAACAACCCCTTTATCTATTAATTCGCGATGAATAATTGCTGCTATTTCATAATCAATAGGTGCCATAACCTGGTTCAGCATTTCAACTATTGTTAAATTAATTCCTCGTTTAACAAGATTCTCTGCCATTTCAAGCCCTATGAATCCTCCACCGACAATAACCGCTTTTTTTGGTTTCATTGAATCAACATATTTTTTAATTCTATCTGAATCAGGTATATTTCTCAGGGTAAATATTCTTTCATCAGTTATTCCTTCAAGGGGGGGCTTGAATGGTTCTGCACCTGGTGAGAGTATAATTTTATCATATTTTTCGATATATATCTCATCTGATAAAATGTTTTTTACTGAAAGTTCTTTATTTTTCCTGTTAATGGAAAGGACTTCAGATTGGATTCTTACATCAATATTATATCTTTTGCTGAAATCTTCTGCGGTTGTTAAAAAAAGATCATCCCGGTTCTTTATTATATCACCTATGTAGTAGGGCAGGCCGCAGTTTGCAAATGAAATATACTCACCCCTTTCAAATAGAATTATCTCTGCAGATTCGTCAAGCCTGCGAGCCCTGGCAGCTGCCGTGGCGCCCCCTGCAACTCCGCCGACAATTAAAAGCCTGGTTTTCATAATATACTCCGATCAAGTTTGATGGCGTTG
>JABHLN010000166.1 GCA_018693105.1 Desulfobacterales bacterium
ACAACAAGGTTCTGATATGGGATCCGTCAACATCCGCATCCGTCATGATCACAACTTTATGATACCTGACTTTTTCAATATCATATTCTTCGCTGCCAACACCCGTTCCAAGAACAGTAATAATATTTTTAATTTCATCGCTTCTTAAAATTTTATCAAATCTGGCCTTTTCAACATTCAAAATTTTGCCCTTAAGGGGAAGTATGGCCTGGAACCGTCTGTCTCTGCCCTGTTTAGCGCTGCCGCCTGCAGAATCTCCCTCCACGAGAAATAATTCCCTTTCAGCAGGATCTGCATACTGGCATTCAGCCAGTTTTCCAGGTAAGGATGAGTCCAGCAGGGTGCCTTTTTTCCTGGCAAGTTCTCTGGCTCTTTTGGCAGCATCCCTGGCCCTTGCCGCATCAACTGCTTTGCCGATGATTTTCCTTGCAACTTGCGGGTTTTCTTCGAGATAATGGCCCAGTTTTTCATTGAGAAGAGACTCAACAATCCCTTTAATTTCGCTGTTCCCAAGTTTAGTTTTTGTCTGGCCTTCAAACTGAGGTTCCATCAGTTTTACCGAAATAATAACAGAGAGACCTTCTCTCATATCATCTCCACTGACTTTAATATTCTGCATGTTTTTGGGCAGATTATTTGATCCTGAAGTAATATATGAATTTACAGTACGGGTTAATGCACCTTTAAAACCAGACACATGTGCTCCGCCTTCAAGTGTTCTGATATTATTGGCAAATGAATAGAGTTTTTCCTTAAATGTATCATTATATTGAATGGCTACTTCAATCTGGACATCCTTTTTATCCCCTTCAATATGAATGGGATCATGCAAAGCTGTGTAGGACCGGTTAAGATATTCTACAAAAGAAATGATTCCACCTTCATAGTAAAAATCTTCTTTTTCAGCAGATCTTTCATCTTCAATAATGATTCTGAGACCTTTATTTAAAAATGCAAGCTCTCTCATTCTCCTTGTAAGGGTTTCTAAAACAAAATCATTCTCGTTCATAATTTCAAAATCAGGACTGAATGTAATCTTTGTTCCCCTTTTATCCGTATCTCCTTTAATGACTAATTCTGTATGTTTAAGTCCTTTGGAGTAGGACTGATGATAAATTTTTCCGTTTTTATAAACTTCCATTTCAAGGACTTGGGAAAGGGCATTCACAACTGAAATTCCCACACCGTGCAAACCTCCGGATACTTTATAGGAGTCTTTATCAAACTTACCCCCGGCATGGAGTTTGGTCATGACCACTTCGCAGGCAGGTATATGTTCTGTTTCATGCATTTCAACAGGAATCCCGCGACCGTTATCCTCCACACTTACGCGCATATCAGGATGTATGGTCACAAGAATTTTATCGCACTGTCCTGCCATGGCCTCATCAATACTATTGTCCACAACTTCATAAACCAGGTGGTGAAGACCCTGAAGATCAACATTTCCAATATACATGGATGGTCTTTTACGTACCGCTTCAAGACCTTCAAGTACTTTTATACTACCGGAGTTATATTCTTTATTTACTTTGTTTTCATTCACAAGTGACCTCTAGGTTATGATATATGCATCGCCATTATTACACAAACAAGTTTATCATCATCAAATCCCCGGATAATACAGGGACTTTTACTGTCTTTAATATTTATAACTACAATAGAATCTTGAAAAAGGCTTAGAGCATCCATAAAATATTTCGGGTTAAAGCCGCTTTTAATCTCTTCACCCGTATATGAAATCATCATCCTTTCTTTTGATTCTCCTATTTCAGGGTTGGTAATGGTAACTACCATTTCATTTTCCTTGAAATTTAAAATAACACTTTTATAATCATCAGATGTTAAAATAGATACCCTCTTCATCAGAGTTGAAAACATGGTTCTGTCAATTTCAATGGGAATCATTTCTTCATTATGTATTATAGGTTTATAATCAGGATACTCTCCTTCAAGAAGTTTTATCATTATTGATTCATTTTTATTTTGAAAAATAAAATGATTGTCTTTAATTCCCACATTTATTCCATCTTTACTGCTGTCAATGAATTTGCTTAATTCCGACAACCCTTTTTTAGGGATAATAACACTTTCCTCCGGCAGATCGAGTTCTCCCTTGAATTTGGCATCACAGCAATGAAGACGTCTTGAATCTGTAGATACAACTCTTATGGTTTCTTTATCATCGACTAATATTTTTTCAATCAGGGACCCTAAAACATAAATTCGTTTTTCCTCACCTGAATAATTTACAATGGAAGCTACATCAACCATCCTTTTCAGATCTTTGGGGTTTATTTCTATAAAATCTATATTTTCTATAACAGGGGTTTCGGGAAAATTTTCATAATCTGAAGATACAATATGATAAATACTGTCCCCTTCTCCAATTTCTACCCACCTGTTTTCTATTTCATTAATAATAATTTTATTTTCAGGGTATTCTCTGAT
>JABHLN010000167.1 GCA_018693105.1 Desulfobacterales bacterium
GAGGGCTTTTTAAAGGGATATCTTTGCAGAATTTTTCAATATTATATTCTGCACCTTCTATATGTATTAATACACCCGAAGATGTATTGCTAACTTCACCTTTTAGATTATACCTACTTGCGAGAGTAAAAATAAATGGGCGAAAACCAACCCCCTGAACAATGCCTTCGATTTTAATTGTTTTAGCAATATTTTTTTCTGTCATTAAAAGCACTAATTATGAATCACTAATTATGAATCATTGACCGTTTCATTATCCGCCAGAGAAAAAACCTCTCGAATAGTTTTTAATGACCTGCGGGCTTCCAGTTCATCAATTTTGTCTATGGCAAAACCGGTATATACTATAACGTAATCTCCAACTTTTACATCATCAAGAATATGAAGACTTACTTTACTCTAAACACCTTCAACATCAATTGTTCCAATTTCATTTTCAATGTTTACTATTTTAGAGGGTATGGCAATGCACATGCAATTACTCCTTTAATCAGCTTGAATCACTTGAATTGATGTCATTATAATCGATTTGATGTCTTTAGGCAACATTTGATAAGAGCAGGCATAATATGATAGCATGTTTTTAAAACTGCCATTTTCATTCCCATTGAAAGCCCTGCTTTGACTTCATTCGGGACATCTCCTGTTTGAGCAACTACGCCTTTGACATCTGTCTGTTACTGAAGATCTTCAAACATGTTAACTGGTGGAAACTGATGAAGGGAGAAATTAGATTTTTTCTTTTACCTTGCATTTCTAAAATCATTATTTTATTCATAATGAGGCAATCATATTATATTTGTTTGTGTCATCTGGCGCAGATATCTTTATAATTAATAAATTCCGGATAGACAATTTCTGTAAAACAAACTAATCACAATTAAGGAGACAGGCATAATGAAGGTTTCAGTTAAAGATACGGTAAACACCTCGGCAGAAACAGTGTGGAAGGATATAAAAAGTTTTGATACTCAAATGATAGGGGCACCTTGTGAGGTCGAAGGGAGCGGGGTTGGTGCTTTACGAACAATTACAATGCCTGACAGTGGTGACAAAATAGTTGAAAGGCTTGAAGCGCTGGATGAAACTTTAAAATCCTTAAGCTACTCAGTAGTCAGTGGCCCACCCAACCCGTTTGATAACTATCTTGCTACAATTCAGGTTCAGGAGACCGGTGAAAATCAATGTGAAATAACCTGGTCGACAACGTTTGACCCGGTTGGCATTTCAGAAGCCGATGCCACAATGGCACTTGAAGGAGCTTATACCGGTTTTTTAGGTGCGATAAAAAAACATTATGGCGGTTAAACTGATATTTAATGCATATTGAAAATCGGGATACAATAATGGTATACCGATAAATATGTCCTTTATTTGAAATTACTTATGTCGGAAACTTAAATATTTTGTGCTGCTGATAGAGCAGCACAAAATATTCTTCCCTAAATAGCCGGTGATGGAATTATAAATTTTGATACTCATTCTGTAACCGGAGCTACGGATCATTTATAAAATCCTCAATAGCTTTATTAACTTCATCAGGTTTTTCCGCAAAAACATAATGGGTGCCTCCGGGTATTATTAATGATCGGCAATCATTAATTTTATCTACAAGATAATCGGAGTATTTAGGCGGGGTCATTAAATCTTCTGTACCGCAAATGGCAAGAGTGGGTACTTGGATTTCACTTAATCGGTCTATTATATTGAACTTGTCACATGCAAGCATATCGTTTAAAGTCACCCCAGGGCCGTTTTCAAGAGCTCGGCGCCTTAGTGTTTTTACCAATTCCAGATTAATAAGATCATAGGTCGGGTCGGGAAAATCTTCAAGCAGTTCCGGATCAGCAATAGCTTTCTCCAGAGCTTCAAGGTACATTGGATGAACACGGAGCTTTGCACCGCTTCCAACAGGTATTATCCCCTTAATATTCTGAGGGTATTTTATAGCATATAAAAGAACAATACCCCCTCCTAATGAATGTCCCGCAAGAACTATGTCTTTGTACCCTCGATCACATATATATCCGTGCAGCCAGTCTACGTAACCTTCAATAGAAGAAGATGGCTCTCCAATCGGATGTCCGGGAAGGTCAATAGCTTCAGAGCTTGTGAAGTGTTTCGTCTGGTAATACCATGATTCTTTGGAGCCGCCGGAGCCGTGTATAAAGATAAGTTTCATATTATTTTCTTTTTATTGTTATTTTTTATCTGGTTATAATTGATGAACTCGTAAAAAGTATAAACGATGGCTAAGCAGAAATCTTCATATACAAGGTTTAGCGGTTGATCAGGAGTGAAGGCATACAAGTAGTATGTCG
>JABHLN010000168.1 GCA_018693105.1 Desulfobacterales bacterium
CCACCTGAAAAATTTATTAAATTTTTAATAAAAGCAAAAGAGCATAAAGACGAGTAAGTAAGAAGGTTCAAACTTATCTATCCCGTTCCGTTTCAAGGGTTGTTATTATAAAATCCCCCCACTTCAGAATTAGTTTAATTGGTTTTACTATATAGCCTGTTGAACTAATCAAAACGGCCAGACATTTTAGAGGTCTTGGTACTTTTTCTTTATTTAATACCATTTGCAAATTAATTTTTAATAGCGATTTTCTATTAGAAGCTAATCATATAAAATGTTCCCCCCTTTTTTTTTCTGCAAATATTTTCTCGGATAACCACTCATTGTAAAAACACAAAAACGTAATAATTCATATATATATTACAAATATGTATTTTAAGTGCTGCGGCTTTGTAGTAAGGAGTTATGTTTATAACTGTTTTAAATAAGACTTTGTGTGTAATTATTCCTATAAAAACAGGTATTAATCGCTGTGGGCTTATAGTGTAATCTGCATTTGGCATACCTGTTGCTCTTATGACAATAAAATTCGAATTTGATTTATTATTTAATGTTGATGCAGAAAGGAGAAAATTGAGATGAAAAAAATTGAAGCAATTATTAAACCGTTCAAACTGGATGATGTTAAGGATGCGCTGAATGATTTCGGCGTAACCGGGATGACCGTTACCGAAGTAAAAGGTTTTGGCCGGCAGAAAGGTCATAAGGAAATCTATCGTGGTGCGGAATATATGGTTGATTTTATTCCAAAGATAAAGATCGAAATAATTGTTGATGCAGATACGTGTGAAAAAGTTGCAAATGCAATTAAGGAAAAGGCTTTTACCGGAAAGATAGGTGACGGTAAAATTTTTATATCATCTGTTGAAGAAGCAATAAGAATAAGGACCGGTGAAACTGGCAAGGATGCCGTTTGAATCAGGTAATATATAAGGAGGAGAAAAATGAAAGCGTTTATTTTGTCAATTATGATCTCTATTGCATGTTATTCTTCAGTATGGGGAGCTGACGCTCCACCAACGGCAATATCAAACGGTGAAGCAATTGAACTTGTACAGACACATGCAAATTATATGTGGACTCTAATAGCAGCGGCACTGGTTTTTTTTATGCAGGCAGGTTTTGCAATGGTTGAGACAGGTTTTACAAGAGCCAAAAATGCAATAAATATCATGATGAAAAACCTTATGGATTTCTCAATGGGAACAATTGCTTTCTGGGCCATAGGTTTCGGACTGATGTTTGGTGCAAGTAGTACAGGATGGGTGGGAACGACGGGATTTTTTCTGAGTGATTTTGCTCCTGACAAAGATCCGTGGGTGCTCGCTTTCTGGATGTTCCAGGTGGTTTTTGTTGCTACCGCCGCGACAATCGTATCAGGTGCTGTTGCGGAAAGGACCAAATTTGTTGGTTACCTTTTATACAGCCTTGTATTGAGTTCTCTTATATATCCGGTTTTTGGAAGCTGGGCATGGGGAAGTCTTTTTAACGGCAGTGGATGGCTTGAAGGTTTTGGTTTTATAGATTTTGCAGGTTCTACTGTTGTACATTCTGTAGGCGGATGGGCAGCTCTGGCAGGTGCGATAGTACTCGGACCGCGTCTGGGTAAGTACAATCCGGACGGCAGTGTAAAGCCTATTCTTGGTCACAATATTCCTATTGCAGCACTTGGCGTATTTATCCTTTGGCTCGGATGGTTTGGTTTTAACGCCGGTTCTACTACAACTGCAGACAAAAGTATTGCAATGATATTTGTAAACACAAACCTTGCTGCAGCTGCAGGAAGCATATTTGCAATGATTACTTCCTGGATAAAGTTTGGGAAACCTGATGCAGGAATGAGTTTAAACGGTGCTTTGGCCGGTCTTGTCGGTATTACTGCAGGATGTGCAAATGTCTCACCAACAAGCGCAATAATAATAGGTAGTGTTGCTGGAATAATAGTAGTTTTTTCAGTACTATTTTTCGACAAAATAAGAGTTGACGATCCGGTTGGTGCGATTTCAGTCCATGGTGTTAATGGAGCATGGGGGACGCTTGCAGCAGGAATTTTTAATATCGGTGGTACCTCAGCAAAGATAATCGGTGTTCAGCTTCTTGGAATAGGATCATGCTTTTTATGGACTTTTATTATGGCCTTCATCATGTTCAAACTGATCGACAAAACAATAGGATTAAGAGTAACACCTGAAGAAGAAACTGAAGGACTCGACTTTATAGAACATGGCGGTAACGCTTATCCGGACTTTCCGGTTTCGACCTATGCTCAGAAATAAAAATTTGTATCTATGGCGTCGTATAAAGTCTCCATCTACTGCGTT
>JABHLN010000169.1 GCA_018693105.1 Desulfobacterales bacterium
AAATTCAGGGGGGCCGGGATCATGCGCGGCTGATGCTTGCGAAGCAAACGGGTTAAAGGTCCCTGAATTCAGCAGCGAACTTAAAGAACAGATTCTTCAGTATCTTCCCGAACGTTCGCCCCGAGGTAATCCTATTGATCTGGGCGGTTTTTCCATGAGTGTAACTACTATATCAAAAGAACTACCGGAGCTGGTAATTAAAAGCGGGGAGGTTGACGGTCTTATAATACATGGGGTTAATAGTTCCGGTTTTGTAAAGGTTAAGCACAGGCATTTCAAAAGGGTTATGGACATTCCATTAGATGAGTTTATAGGAATGGTAGAAACCGATATGCAGGGAACTGAAAGAATGTATTTAACTCATGATATTCCGATTTCCTATTCATCTTACTTTTGGCGTGATGATAGTTATGTGGATTTATACCTGGATAATGAAAACGCAGTATTTCAATCACCGGAAAAGGCTGCCATGGCCATGGCGTTTAACAACAGGTACAGGAAAATACGTGAAAGAGCTACATACAAACATCCTGAAATTCCCGAGGCTGTTCCTGAGGCAGTACAAATGATTTCTAATATTGCAGCAAATGGAGGGAAATCAATTGATGAATATTCAAGCAAGAAGCTCCTTGAACTATACGGCATTCCTGTAACCAGAGAAAAAATTTTAAGCAGAGAAGATGAAGTAAATGCGGCGGCTGAAGAAATCGGCTACCCCCTTGTTTTGAAAGTATGTGATCCTGATATACTTCATAAAACAGAAAAAGGATTGGTATTTTTAAATTTAAATGACTTTGATTCAACCTTAAAGGCTTTTCGAACAATTCAGGAAAAGTCAGGTAAAGATGCAAAGGTTATTGCTTCGAAAATGATTAAAGGGGATCGTGAATTTGTTGCCGGTGTAACCCGGGATTCTGTATTTGGACCTTGTGTTCTCTTCGGCCTTGGGGGGATTTTTACTGAGGCGTTAAACGACACCACTTTCAGAATAGCTCCGCTAACAATGGCTGAAGCTACTGAAATGTTATCAGATATCCGCGCGCAAAAACTATTTGAAGAATTCAGGGGAATGGAGCCGGTAGATAAAGAAGCACTTGCGGACCTGCTGCAAAAGCTCAGCTTTATTTCGGTTATTCACCCTGAAATATCTGAAATTGATTTAAACCCGGTTATTATAAGAGATGATAAACCTGTTGTGGTCGATGCTCTTGTGATCCTGGGGGAAAAATAACATATTAATATAACTATTGTGACGAGGGATTCAATAGTATTGGTTTCCTGAAAAAGTTTTTTACCGGATCATTGCTACAGAGTATTTCCTGTCTTCAGTATTTTTTATTTCCGGCGAGGAATAAGTTAATACTCTTCCAGTACTGGTCATAGCTGTCAATATTATTATGGCCGGCGCCGGTTATGGTTATTAGTTCTTTCGGTCCTCCCCAATGCTTAAAAAGATTCATGGAATTTTTATTCGGTATTACTTCATCTTCGGTTCCAATAATACTTATCATGGGTAATTTTATTTCGTGTATGTAAGTTAACGAGTCAAATCTGTGCCGTAGTAAAAGGCTTACAGGAAATACGGGATAATACGATTTTGCTACGTTTAAAAGACTGTCAAACGGCGTGACCAGTATTAATGACCCCACGTTTCTGTGTCTTGCCACATAAGCTGCAACACCGGAACCAAGGCTGCGTCCCATTATAACGATATTTTCTAAAGGTATCTTTTCTTTTTTTGTAATATAATCAACTATAAACAATGCATCACTGCAAAGATTTATCTCGGATGGCCTGCCCTCACTGTCACCATAGCCCCGATAGTTCATAAAAAGAAATGATCCGGTATGAAAATCATTGATGCTCCACAGGTTGCCGGATACTTCTTCGCCATTGCCCCCATAGTAGATTATGAGGGGACTGTCCTTTGAAATATTATTTTTGATAAACCAGCCATGAAGTCTATTACCGTTGTTGTTAATTGTAATTTCGTACTTAGAGAATTTTAAACGATAATCATGGGGTATTTGCTGCGGGTAAAATATCATACTCTCCTGAAAGAGATATAATAAAAGAACAAATAACAGCCATACAACAGCAATTATAATAATTATTCTGGTAATTGGATGCATTTTACACCAGCTGGTAAATAAATAATTTTAATTTATTCATGGGTACTACATGTCCGGTAACAGGTGTTTTTTACGACGCCACTATGTATGATGAACTCGCAAAAAGTCATACTATAGACGGCTTCGGAAAATGTTCAAGATCAAGGCGCGCAAATCATGAGGAATGAGGCGTACTTA
>JABHLN010000017.1:0-27274 GCA_018693105.1 Desulfobacterales bacterium
GATCTCGTAATAAATATAGTCGATGGCTAAGTAAAAATCTTCTTTAATAAAAACAAGTGTAACGGGGATATTATGACAAGTGGTATATATTACAAACTTAGAGAACGTTTGAATGAATATTCCATCGGTTTTGCCTCAACCGAATCCGAAGTTGAACTTAAGATTCTGGAAAAAGTTTTTACTGAAGAAGAAGCCGATATGTATCTGAACCTTACACGGCAATTGCAGTCAGCAGGGGAAATTGCAGAAACGATCGGCCGCGACCCTGATGAAGTGGAAGAAATATTGCAACGCATGACCGAAAAGGGCCATACGTTTCCAAGATTCCCAAAGAAAAAGAATGAGCCGTTTTATTATACCGCAGCACCCTGGATGCATGGCATATGGGAACACAAAACAAGAAAAATGGATAAGGATCTGGCCGTACTTATAGAGGAACACTTTCTTGCCGGACCAGTTACAAGAGGGCCTATCGGATTCAGAAATATTCCGGTGAATGCAGCTGTTGATGATGCTACAACTATTGCACCCTATGATAATGTCAGGTCAATCATTCTTGAAAAAGAACGAATCTCAATAACAGATTGTGCCTGTTACGATTTCCGTAAAGCCCTGGGGGAAAACTGTGAGCAGCACAAAGAAGTATGTATGATGTTTGATTTTTACGCTCAATATTACGTTGACCGTGGTATGGGGCGCTGGATTACAAAGGATGAAGCACTATCAAAACTAGAAGAGTTTGAAAAATCGGGTCTTGTACACCAGTTCGCAAATAGTGAAAAACCTGAGGCGCTATGCAATTGCTGCCCCGATTGCTGCCAGGGTCTTCTTGCTTTAAAAAAGATGTCCGACCCTGCTCGGGTTGCCGCTACGAATTATTTTGCTGTAAACAACAGAGAGCTTTGCACCAGATGTCTAACCTGCATGGATCGCTGCCCGATGGATGCCATCACTATGAGTCCTGATGATGTTGCCGCAGTAGACACAAAACGCTGTATTGGCTGCGGACTCTGTGTAAGCACCTGTACAGGCAACGCCTTAAGTCTGAAACTCAAGCCGGTAGATCAGCGCGTTGCTCCTCCGCCGAGAGGTAATATGATGATACCGTCAAAAGAGATTGAAGGAAGCATCAAACCGGTTACTTCAATTAAGCGTAAATAGAATTAAAGACTTTATTATTCTATTCTTCGGGTGGATTAAAATCATCTATAAGTCTTTGTACCTGTGCCAGATAAACTGAACCTATCTTTTCCCTGCGATCTTCCTCCCAGTCAGGGTCCCATCCTAAGCCAAGGTCTTCATTAACAAGCACTATAGCTATATCAGTATATGTGGGTTTCTTATCAATGATAGTTGTAACATTGCAAACACGTTCAGTAGATTTACAATCGGCACATATCCCGGTCTTCGCACAAGGCGTATCATGTTGAAGTGCCCTGGCGTGAAAAGGTGCAATCACGCTCTTTATTCGTTTAATCGCCTCATGAACGTCACGTACGATCTTATTTCTACCTATTATCAATACGACTTTTTCCGGCCCAAAAATCATACTGCTTACCCTGTTTCCGGTACCGTCAACATTTACAAGTTTGCCATCCATAGTTACTGCATTACTGCTGGTCAATATCATATCATGAGGGATTCTCATTAAATCTTCTAATGTACGTTCTCCCAGCATAGAAGCATCCGGGCCCTTTGAGCCGCGTTTTATAAGCTCTTCTCTAAGGCCATCAATTTGGCTCACAGTTGTTGAACCGGCAATTCCAAGGTTTGTGCCATCCGGTATTAATTCAAGAATCTTGTTTTTTGCAGCTTCTGCATCCTCAACAAATTCAACGGGATCAAAATGGTTTGCTTTTAGAGCTTCAAATACTTTCTTCATATTCTCATCCATATTAGCTGCCATTTATAGACCTCCATCAATGTGTGTCAGAATTAATATCTGTTCTTATAGTTTATAATAATCTATCATTCCTGTTTCGAAGCTTTGGTAATATCAATTATTTTTACCCCTTCGACATAATCTTTCGTTTCATAAGCTGTGATGTTGTTTACTTTAGAGGTAATCTCTTTCATCCTATGAAGCTGTTCTTCAAGCTTTTGTATTATGTCGCTTTCAGGAGATACATCACGAAGCTCATCAATCAGACAAAAAAGAACCTGTATCGGCTGGTTTAATTCATGACATGTTGCCCCGGCCATCTCAAGAACGCCTTGTAATTTTTCGTGATCAAGTCTTTCCTGCTCAGCCTTTTTACGATCCGTAATATCCCGTGTTACAGCAATTAAACATTTCTCATCACCATAATCTATAGATTCCGCTGACCAAAGCACTGACCTTATTTCGCCCGACTTCAAACGAAATCTGGTCTCTAAATTCCGGACCTTGCCTTCCTCATTGAGCAAATCAACCATACGGGAACGATCATCAAGATCTACCCAGATACCAAGATCGATGGAGGTAGACCCAACCACCTCTTCACGGCTATATCCTGTCGCCTGCAAAAAAGTTTTATTTACATCTATATAAAATCCATCTTCAATGGTGCTTATCACAACCCACTCCGGACTTAACCTAAAGGCCTTATGAAATTTATCTTCTGAAATCCTCATGGCTTCTTCTGCCATTTCACGCTGGGTGTTATCCATGAAGTATCCCAGAGTTGCTCTTCTTCCCCCGTATTTCACAGAGGTAAGCGATTCAATAATCCACTTCATCTCTCCATTTTTCTCAATAACCCTGTACAAGTATGGAGATCTTCTTTCTCCTTTTAACATTTTAACAGCATTTTCTCTTACAAGATCTACATCTTCGGGCAGGATGATACTTAAAGATTCCATACCTATCAATTCATCTAAAGTAAAACCTGAAGTTTTCTGAAATTCGGAATTCACAAAACAAAACTTTCCATCCTGAACAATATAGATGCCGATAGGAGAGTTAATGAATATATTCTGAATAAATTCGTTTTTTAAATCTGGTTGATTTTCTATAGTCATTGATTTCCCGGGCTCCTGAAACTGAAAAGGAATATAGTTGCCCCTCCCCATCTCAGTATGGTTATAGTGAAGTTTTTTTACTTAGCCATCGGTTATATTTTTTACGAGTTCATCAAACTTTGTTTTTCCTGATTGAATATATCGAAACGGTACTTTCAGATCAATAATTAAAATATTTCTCTTTATCTCAATGCTTTGAAAAGATACTCCAGACCATTAACCTTGATTTCATAAACCATCTGCAGCATTTCCCCTAATTTGCCATCGGGGAAACCTTTTTGAGAAAACCATACTACATATGGTTCAGGAAGATCTATCAAAAAACAATCTTTATATTTACCAAACGGCATACGCATATTCACCAACTCTATTAATATTTCAGGGTCTGGTAAAAGTTCTATACCATTATCCATAATCAATCTCAAAAAAAAATCATGATTAAAATATATTATTGATGAACTCGAAAAAAGTATAACCGATGGCTAAGTAGAAATCTTCATATACAAGGCAAAGTGGTTGACCAGGCGTGAAGGCATACATGTAGTATGTCGAACGTCTGGCCAAACGCTATAACGCAGTAGATGGAGACTTTTTACGACGCCATTATTAGTGCCCCTTATCATGTCTTTGATCACGGGTATTGTAATACCTCATCATATGATTCAAAGAGCTTAGTGCCCGATCGACAGTCGGGTAAACAACCTGCTTATGATCTACAAGCGGTTTAACAAAATCACGCCGGATGTCGTCTCTGGTTGAATATAGCACAGATGTCATGATTGGCTTTTCAACTTTACTCACCTCTTCTGCGAAAACCTGTGCCATATTATCCATAAAACCGGGTATCCGTTTATCGATACTAATAACAAACTCTATGGAAATCAAAAAAACGATAGCATCTATTTGATCATCTTTATCAAGAATTGAGAATAACTTATTTAAATTCCCCGGATTAAAGAAAGTGGCAGCCAGGTCAATCGGATTTTTGACACTGGTACCTACCCCCGGAAAAAATTCTTTCAGACCATCCATTGTTGACCGGGAAAGCGTCGGCACTTCAAAACCCATCCTGATAGCAAGGTCAGTTAAAAGAACACACATACCACCGGAAATTGATATAATACAAAGACGTTTGCCTGCAGGACGTTTAACCCTGTGAAACGTGAGAGCAGTATCAATAAACTCATCAAAACTTTGAGCATTAATGGCATTGGCCTGTTTTAATGCAGCCTCCCATGCACTTTGCGAACCGGCAAGAGCACCTGTATGAGATGAAACTGCACGGTTGCCTTCTTCACTCATTCCACTCTTTAATACGATTACCGGTTTTTTCCTGCCGGCCTGTTCCATGGCTGAAATCAACCTGCGCGGATTTCCTGATCCTTCAATATATGCCATGATTATTTCAGTTGCCGGATCTTTTTCTAAATGTGTGATCATTTCAGCTGAGGTGACATCACATTCATTACCGAAGCTGACAACCTTTTCAAATCCCACGCCTCTGTCTTCTGCAGTGTTAACTCCGGTTATCGCCACCCCACCGCTTTGAGATATAAATGACAGGGGGCTTTTCATCATTTTAAAATCCACACGATATGAAAGTTTTGCCGAAGGGCAGTATATTCCCATGCAATTAGGCCCGAAAAGCCTAACTCCTCCTGCCCTGGCAATTTCGGCAATTTCCTTTTCCATTGCCAAACCTTCGGAAGTTCCTATTTCCCGAAAACCAGATGAAAAAACTATTGCACTGTGAACCCCCTTTGCCACGCAGTCTTTAACAACATCAATCACTGCTCCGGCAGGAACAGCAATATAAACATGGTCAACCGGCCCGGGAATATCTACCAGCGTTTTAAATGTAGGGAAATTTTCCGCCGGACTTCCCTTCGGATTTACAGCATAAATCGGACCGGGAAACCCGCTTTCTTGAAATGACATTATAAATCTTGTCCCGGCATTTAGAAATCCACCCGAGGCACCGTAAACTGCAATGGACCTCGGGTGAAAGATAGTTTCCAGATCAACAGGTCTGGTTTTCATCAAATTATTTAGCATAAGGTTAAAACTAATCCTGTTTTATGTATGAAATTATAAAAAAAAATTTAAGGGTGTTGCATATCTGAAAATATATTGGATTTCAAGTACATACTCAAGTCCTCAAATAATGATAAAATAAAACGGGGATTATCAGGAAGGGGAAAAACCATCCACATATATTATTAAATACACGTACGGGTGCTTTTTGATAAACCAATAGAAATAATTAAATTAACCGAGACAATGAAATTATTACCATTAAAAAATATAAATATATTTACAAGCTATCTCAAAATAATCTTTTGGCCCAATATCTGTGTTGGAGCCAAGTTCCAAGCCATCGAAATATTGGAGTATATCTACGGCTTGTAATACATAGTCCCAGGTATAAAGCGGTTTCTTATTCAACAATTTTGGTCAACTGGTAAAAAGTAAAACCGATGATTCTACCAATCAAATTTTTGATTTATACCCCTCCCAGTATTTATCCCTGAGAAACCGCTTCATAAGCTTTCCTGTTGGAGTACGTGGAAAGTCTTCTATAAAATCCACAGTTTTAGGACATTTAATTCTTGCCAGTTTAATTTTGCAGAAATCAAGGAGTTCCTTTTCCAGCTCAGGACCTGCCTCAGACATATCAACAGGCTGTACAACAGCTTTTACTTCTTCTCCGAATTCCTCATGGGGTATTCCAAATACAGCAACATCCTTAACTTTGTGGTGAGTTACAAGGTGGTTTTCTGTTTCCTGGGGATAAATATTAACACCGCCTGATATGATCATATTTGTTTCGCGGTCTGTCAGGTAAAGATATCCCTCATCATCAAGATAACCCACATCAAACAATGTGGACCATCCCTTCGGGTTTCTTGATTTTGCTGTTTTCTCCGGGTCATCATGGTATTCAAACCGGTCCCCGCCCGAAAAATATATTGTTCCCGGCTTACCCGGCGGAAGTTCATTACCATCAGGACCAACAATGTGAACTTTCCCTAAAACTGCACGCCCCACTGAACCTTTATGTTGAAGCCAGTCTTCAGAAAATATCAATGTAAGGCCGTTCTGTTCTGTACCCGCATAATATTCAATTAATATCGGCCCCCACCATTCGATCATCTTTTCCTTCACAGGGATTGGGATAGGCGCTGCCGCGTGAACAGCATTTTTCAGGCTGGACATATCATATATATTGCGTTCTTCTTCAGGAAGCTTGAGCATGCGGATAAACATTGTAGGAACCCACTGGGAATGTGTGACCCTGTATTTTTCAATAAAGGATAATGCATCGAGGGCATCAAAGGATTCCATAATAATGCACGTTCCGCCTGCATACAATATAGAATTGCAATAACGGAGAGGAGCTGAATGATACAACGGTGCAGGTGACAGGTAAACTGAATTTTCATCCATACCCCATAATCCAATAAACTGTTTTGTCGTATCGCTTTGTTCTCCATAAGGCAGGTTCGGAAAGGGCGGAATAATTCCTTTAGGGCGACCGGTTGTACCTGAAGAATAAAGCATATCAATACCGGTAGTCTCGTCAGCAATAGGCTCGGAAGGATATCCTGAAATTGTATCTTCATAAGAGGTAAAACCCTCTATAGTTCCTCCTATCATAGTAAGGGTAACATCATCAGTCAGGATATCAGCAAGATCTACGGCAACATCCTTTTTAGCATAAGAAGTGATAAATAATTTAGCTCCGCAATTATTTACAATAAATTCAATTTCTGAAGGGATTAAATGAGTACTTATAGGTGTAAAATAAAGCCCTGCACGGATTGCAGCATGGGCTAATTCAAGAAAATGGACATTATTTTCCATCATAATTGCAATCTTATCCTTTTCCTGAAGTCCTATGTCCCGAAAGAATTGAGCTCCACGGTTAGCGCGGTCCTCAAGTTGACGCCATGTGACACTTTCACCGCTTTTTGCCATAATAAATGCCGGTTTATCAGGGTGATTCTGAGCATGTATTCTTGGGTTTGACATAAAAGCATCCCTCCTTGCTGAATTTTATGCTGCAATTAATATATATAATGGCGTCTAAAAAAGACCTTATTTAAAACGTTTTACCAGACATATAAATACTGCATGTCTGCCTTCACGCCCGGTCATAAAAATTCTATGTATATAAAGATTTTTCTTATCCATCGGTTATACTTTTTACAACTTCATCAAAATATACGAGGTGGGTAATTAAAAAACATCCCCTTTGCCATGATTAATATTTTCTGGATAGCTGATCTTTTTAACTTCTTTATTACCGGTTGGAATATATTTAAATCGAATTAGATTGAAATGTTTATAAAATCACGATCAAAACATTATATTGTAATACATTTAAATACAAGCAGTTTCTTGGATTCAAGTTCTTTACTGAACCTACTCTCAGATACTTCAAAGAGAGAAAGTGGTAGAAGATGTCTTCAGTAAAAAAGAGTAAAACCTACAAATAAAAATATTGATCCCTGATATTTGTTTCCCCCTGATATTATGAAAAAAATCTTGATTTTTATTCTTTTAGTAAGTATCGCTTTCACGATATTAAGTACGATGGAAACAATAAAAAATAACGATGACCTGTTTAACGGAGATGAAAAAGTGAAAAAAACAGATCATTTTACAATAAATGTTTTTGCACGGGAGTATATTGCTAATGGATGTTGATCTCACCAGGCTTTTTAAACCTGAAAGTATAGCTATCCTGGGCGCAAGCCCTGTCAAAGTACCGGGAAGATTTAATCATACTGAATGGCTTCACTCTTCAGGATTTTCAGGATCTATCTATCCGGTAAACCCAGGCTATAAGGAGGTTAAGGGACTTGTATGCTATCCTGCGCTTAAAGATATTCCTGGTGAAATAGACATAGTCAT
Organism: Desulfobacterales bacterium; assembly: GCA_018693105.1. Taxonomy (GTDB): domain Bacteria; phylum Desulfobacterota; class Desulfobacteria; order Desulfobacterales; family SURF-7; genus JABHLN01. The sequence goes on from JABHLN010000017.1 coordinate 7,918, forward strand.
AATGACTTTACCTGCCGAAAAGAATATTGAAGTACTGAGAGAATTACCTCCGCGGAAGGTCAAATTCGCAATAGTGATTACATCCGGTTACAGTGAGATCGGAGAGATACAACTGGAACAGGACCTTTTAGAAGTAGCACGTTTGCGGGGAATAAGGATTGTCGGCCCAAATTGTATGAGTATCTATAGCAGAAAAGGGAAATTACTCCAGCTACCTGACCAGACTTTTGGTTCTGATCCTGGTGAAATAGCCGGAGTAGGACAGTCAGGTGGAAATTCAGTAAACCTGGTTCGTTCCAGTAATAATAGCGGAGTTACGGTTAATTGTAGTGTTTCCATAGGTAATCAATGTGACCTTAGTATAGAAGATTTTTTGGAATGGTATGATCAGGACGATGATATCAAGGTTATCACGGGATACATCGAAGGACTCAAATTTGGTCCGAAATTTTTAGATATTGTAAAAAGGATATCTCCCCGGAAGCCGATTATCTTGTGGAAGGGAGGGACAACGCCTCAGGGTTCCCAGGCCGCTGCAAGCCATACAGGCTCTCTTGCAGTAACTAATAAGTTGTGGGAAGGGCTTACTCGACAGACAGGAATTATTCCTGCTGATAATATTCACGACACGATTAACTCCAGCCGTGCCTTATTATGGGAAACACTACCCCAGGGCCCGGGGGTATGCCTTATGTCTCCAGGCGGTGGCTGCTCAGTTTCTATGACCGACGCTTCAATAAATGAGGGATTGGAAGTACCTGTCCTCTCTCAGCCTATTCGCAGCGAACTTTCAAGCTTAATAGCAAAGGTGAATACAATTATCGACAATCCTATAGATTTTGGAGCATCGAGCTACTTACCACAAACAATAAAGGATACAATCATAGCTGTAAGCAAAGATCCAAACATACATTCGTTTATTTTTTATCATTTTATTTACCCCTATCCCGGGGTGGGTCCCCGGGAGATCAGTAGTGAAATTATTAAAGCACTAAAGGATGCCAGACAATCCATTAATAAACCTATTTATGTTGCTTTTTATAGTCTTTTTGGAGATATTCCCATTGTCGATGAGGCCAGAAGGGAAGTGATTCAAACTTTAAACAACCTTCGAATCCCATACACTGTTGATCTTGAAAGCTGTGTTAAGACCGTAAGTAGAATGTGGGGTTATTCCCGGTTTTTGAAAAACAAAAAAGCAGACTTACAAAGCTAAACTGAGTTGTATTAATATCCATCCAATCCTGCAAAAAGAGTTTCAGATCATGTAAATCAAAGATTGGAAAAGGAGAAGTTATTACGATGGACGAAGCGATTAAGAAAAATCGATTTTTCATCACACGTTATTTTCTAATGATTTTTCTGGGTGTCGGTGCCATTTTGGCCGGAACAATAAGCGTTCTATACAATATGGAAGCAGAGGGTTATCTATCGCGGATTAAACTTAAAGAAGAGATGAATCTGAAAATTCATATGGAGATCATTACAAACAACCTCAAAGAGGTTGTTTCAGACCTCAATTTTTTATCAGAACAGAATGAACTTTTATATTTTATTGAGAGTAAAGACGAACAATATAAAAATGAGATGGCAAGGGAATATTTAGCGTTTAGTCGTCAAAAAGGTAAATATGACCAAATAAGATTCATAGACAATATGGGAATGGAAAAAGTAAGAATCAACTATAACAATGGCACCCCTGTCATTGTACAAGATTCTCAATTAAAATCTAAAGGCAAACGCTACTACTTTAAAGAGACAATAGCTCTGACCCGAAATCAGGTTTTCATATCACCGCTTGATCTGAACATGGAGAATGATAAGATCGAAATACCGTTTAAGCCTATGATGCGATTCGGGGTACCGATCTTTGATAGTAAAGGTATTAAACAAGGTATAATCGTTCTAAATTATCTGGGAGAGCAGCTCATTAACGCCATCAAAAAAGCATCAGAAACATCTTCTGGAAACATTATGATCATTAATCCTGATGGCTACTGGCTTTGCAGCCCGAATGCCATTGACGAATGGGGTTTTATGTTCGGGGAAAGAAAAAATCGTAAATTTTCCAATGACTTTCCAGGTGAATGGCAACAGATGTCTTCATCCCGAAATAGTCAAATATATAACAATTTGGGTTTATTTACATCAGATACAATTTATCCGGTAATGAAAAATCTTAATTCAAGCAAAGGTTCATACAGTGCTTATGGAGATAACGGAAACGCCCTTGAATCCAACAAATATTTCTGGAAAATTATATCACATGTTCCCAATTATATTTTAAAGGGTGGCACTAGAAGCCTTTTCATCAAGCTTTTCTTATTAACTATGATTTTATTTTTACTGGCAAGCATTCCTTCGTTGATCTTCGCCCAGAGTATAGCAAGGCGGAAATTGTATCGTATGGAACTGTATCATTCCGCCAATTATGACAAACTCACAGATCTGCCAAATCGCACCCTGTTTGCAGACAGACTAAATCAGGCCTTAATACAATCCAAACGTTATAAACGAAAGTTTGCTCTGTTGTTTATCGATCTTGACAAATTTAAATCAGTCAATGATACATTAGGCCATGATGCCGGAGATAAATTGTTAATCAAAGTATCAGAAAGACTCAAAAGTTGTGTTAGAGAATCCGATACTATAGCCCGAATAGGCGGTGATGAATTCACTATTATTCTAAGCACCATAACAACATCGGATAATGCTGAAACGGTTGCTGGTATAATTGTCAAAAAACTGGCAGATCCATTTACAATCAAGGGAAATGAAACACAAATCGGTGCAAGTATCGGGATAAGCGTGTTTCCTAAAAATGGTGATAATACGGAAATTTTGTTAAAAAAGGCAGATGATGCCATGTATCTTGCCAAAAAACAGGGAAAGAATAATTATAAGTTGAATTTATCTTAATTGTTTCACCAAGTAACATGTCAACATTTGACAAACTGGAAAACATTATGAAATAAATGGAATTTCTTACTATATATAAAGTTTATATAATTATTCAAACATAAGTAAACTATTTACAGGGGTTTTATTATGAACAATTATCGTCACGGAAAATTTCAATCGGTGTTGGATTTTATTAATAAATTTATTAAATTTTTTAAAGGCCCATATGGAACATCAAAGGTTCTCGACAAGTTGTTTCAGGAAAAGATACGCTTAACCGTGACCTTCGTAAACAATTGTTCATTATGAGGGAATGCACGTTCTGCCGTGGGCAGAAAGCTGGGAATGTCAGATGATGAAATTTCAAAGCTTGCCAATATATCTAAATCGGATTTTGAATTCCGGGAATGGGTAGCACTAAATTATGTGCGGGGTTTTGCGGCCCTGGGCGGACAGGAACCGGTCGTAGAACATATAGAGGATTTTCACAGCCTGTACTCTGAAAACGAACAAAAACATATTCTAAGGGTTGCTATACAAATGGATTTCACGAACCGTTTGGTTAGCACTATTACACGTAAAAAGCCCAGTGGACCATTACAAGTTTGAAGAATTAGTAATAGAACCTATCTCAAAAAAATATGTTTATGCCAGACGCATATTCTATATGTGCATTGCTTATTGATGCCGTTGTGAAGTAAACGTTTTTTATCTAACCAAGCCTTTAGCCTCATTCAATACAGGCAAATCCTCCTAAAAGGATTTGCCTTAAATATCCACATAGCTTAAAGACCTGTCAAAAACTTTTCATATGCCTCGTTTGTCTTTATTGGTGCTTCCAGGAAAGGAACATGGCCAATATCCTTGAATATGACAGTCTGATGATTTTTTATTCCTTTTTCGAATATGGGTACGGATGAAATATCAATAATGCGGTCTTTATCTCCCCACATAATGAGGGTTTTAGTCTCAATCAAGGGAAGTCTTTGTTCAAGCGGGAGTTCCATAGATTTTACTATATATTGAAACAATAGTTTTTCCTCTTTTAATCTTTTTTTACGAACCTCGATAATATACCCTGCAATATGATCCGGGATTTTGGGAGGGGTATGAAACACAAATTCCAACATGCGCTTATATCCCTTTACATCTTCAGGCACCAGAACATTTTCATTTGTTTTATTAAAATGTTTAGCATAATAGCTCTGTTCCGGTGAAGTTACTCCCGCAGAATCTATCAATGCAAGACTTAGAGACCTTTCCTGAAAAACAGAAGCATAGTATGATGAAATATATCCTCCCATTGAAACACCTATGAGGTGGAATTTATCCACATTGATAGCTGTCATAAACTTATCAAGCCGATCTGCCTGGGCAGGAATCGTATATGTGGCACCGTCAACAATTTTGTTTTTAGCAAAACCTGGAAGATCAGGAGCTATAACATGATATTTTTTGCTAAAATAACTGATCATTGGAATCCATGGTTCTTTGCTGGATCCAAAACCATGAATAAAAACTATTGTTTCCGTATTCTGAGCCCCTCCTTCGATGTATGGCCATAGGTGCTTGTCAACCTGTACAGATTTTGTATCAAGATTACCCCGCCATTTTGAAACCTCAGTTGCAGCATTTATAAAAGTACCCGGATAAAAGTAGTAGGTAACAATTCCTGAACCAAAAACAATAATGAGTATTATAATCAGATATTTTATCAGCTTTTTCATAACTATTCTCCTTTTTCCATAAAGAAGTAATTCTCACCACTAACCGTATTCACTTTTAGAACTGATATCAATTAATTTCCTGTCCTAACTTTTTTTTAAATTAAAAACTATTTCTTGAATAAATCCGAATAATCTTTTCTCAGATCTTTCTTTAAGAATTTACCACTCGGATTCATTGGCAGTTCGTCAAGGACTACTACTTTTTTGGGAACCTTAAACAATGCCATATTTTCCTTGCACCATTTTATAACCTCTTCTTCTATTACCTCTTCACCCGGGACAGGTACTACAAATGCTGTAATCGCTTCAGCCCATACAGGATGCGGAAGTCCAACTACTGCAATATCAGCAACTTTTGGATAATTCCCCAAAGTGGTCTCGACATCTGCTGAAGCCACATTCTCTCCACCGGTCTTTATCATATCTTTCTTTCTGTCAACAAAATAAAAAAAACCGTCTTCATCCATACGACCGAGGTCACCTGTGTGGAGCCATCCTTTAGTGATGATTTCGGCTGTTTTTTCCTCCTCCTTGAAATAACCAAGCATAACACCGGGACTCCGTATAACTATCTCCCCCACTTCTCCAGGAGGAAGTTCATTGTCATCATCATCAAAAATTTTAGCCTGGACTGTATGCATTGTCTTTCCCACAGATTCAGGCCTTTCAGCAAAATCTTTGCCTGAAATTGTAGTACCATTGGATGTGATTTCAGTCATTCCATAACTACTCATGAAAATCATTCCTGGAGCTTTCTTTTTCCATATATTGAGAATTTCATCAGGCAGAATAGCACCGAAAACCTGGCATACGCGAATTGATGTAAGGTCATAATTATCAAATCCTGGAACATTCGGAAGGTTGACATATAGTGCTGAGGGCCAGCACCAGCGAGTTACCTTCTCTTTATGTGTAAGCTCAAGAATTTCTAGCGGGTCAGGTAAATACTCTATTATAGATGTTGCGCCAAAAGTACAATGAGTCAAAAACATCCATATTCCTCCCACATGAAAAAGAGGAAGGCCTAAGAGGAGTATATCATCAACAACAGTAAAGTTGTCTACAGGGGCGTTTGCCATGTTGGAAACTAAATTCATGTGGGAATTTAGGACTCCTTTTGGTGCGGCTGTGGTTCCTGAGGTATATAGAAGAGTTGCCGGATCTTCACTTTCAATTATTACCTCGGGCTCTTCCGTTGAATTCTCCTCAGAAAGCAGTTCTTCAAAATTAATCCAGCCGTCTTCTACTCCAATACCGTTAACATCAAAATAACCAAAGGTATTCACACCTTTAAGTTCATCTTTAATTTCACTGACAGAAGGCACAAGGACGTCTTCAACAAAAACCATTTTCGACTCGGAATGATCGACAATATATTTTATTTCAGGACCTCTGAGCATCCAGTTCATCGGTGTCATTACAGCACCAATTTTCATCAGTGCCCACCAGTATATAATAAAATGGTCACAATTATGAGAAAGGATTGCCGCCTTGTCACCTTTTGTAATCCCCATCTTTTGAAGTCCGTGGGCGCACCTGTTAACTTTTTCGTTAAGCTCTTTGTAAGTATATTTTTTGTCCTTGAATTGAATAGCAACCTTGTTCGGATATCTATCAGTCGACTTGACAAGTAAATCACCTGCGACATTTCTCCTCATCATATTTCTTTCAATTGAAGTTATTTCTTCCACCTGGTTCCCCTCCTGTATAGCTGTATATAATTGATTCTTAAATATGATAGCGTCGTAAAAAGTCTCCATCTACTGCGTTATAGCGGTTGATCAGAAGTTCGACATACTACATGTATGCCTTCACTCCTGATCAACCACTAAGCCTTGTATATGAAGATTTCTACTTAGCCATGGTCAATACTTTTTACGAGTTCACCAAAGAGGGGTCTGCTCGAAATAATAGTCTGATATTCTCTTTTTTAAAAGCATCAACTCGGGACTTCTTTTACTCTTAACAGTATGTTTTTGATAATAGAAAACGTTATTGAAGAAATTACAGTTTAAGTATCCGATGTAAATTTGTTTTAATTGCCAGGTCAATATCAGTATATTTTGAAGCTTGAGTATAGGGTGATTGTTATATGATGTCAAGGTGTTGACCCGAGCATCGGTTATACTTCCAAATAACTAATTGCTAAAATGCAATAAAATTATCAGGTCATGGCTTACATATAAACGTATGTAGGTACCTCCTTAAACTAAAACATTAACACTTATGACAAACTGGTATTTTATCAGTTTTTTATTCTCTACCTACCCGTTGACATAAAATACAGTATTTGATATTATTTCATTAATTTACGATTATCTCCACCTATCTCAAAACAACTGGCAAAGACATTTATGTTTAGCATCGGGAGTATAAGTTCAGCTTCTCATGATATTATGACCGACAAGCTCTTGAAAATTTATACATCAGTAAACTATTAACTTTTTCAGATATTGTTTATCAAGTTTATATTAAAGTGGACTGATTATGACTAAATTACTTATTATGACAGGAGGCGAATAATGATTAATGAAAGAATGCTGACCGCTATAAATGAACAAATTAAAAATGAGCTTGAATCATCTTATTTGTATTTATCTATGACAGCGTATTTTCATTCTGAAAGTCTTGATGGAATGGCCCATTGGATGCGATGCCAGACCAATGAAGAGATAGTTCATGCAATGAAGTTTTACAATTTCATTATTGATAGAGGTGCACAGGTAAAACTTCTAAATCTTTCCCAACTCAAAACAAACTGGGCCTCACCAATTGAAGCCTGGAAAGATGCTTATAAACATGAACAACAGATTACAGGGAACATCAACGATTTGATAACAATTGCACGCGAGGAAAAAGAATATGCTTCGGAGCCGCTTTTAGCCTGGTTTGTGGAGGAACAGATAGAAGAGGAAGCCAATGTATCCAAAGTGGTTGAGCAGTTGGAAATACTTGAAAACGATAAACCGGGACTCTTAATGCTTGATCGTGAGTTAGGCGGTCGGGCTTTTCTTCAGGGGTCTCCCTTTGACCCGCTATCGATTAAAAATGCTTAGTGTTTTAAAAAGATAAGGAAATGAGTATGGATTTAAAACATAGACTTTTTTTTATAATTGTTTGCCTGTTTCTCTCATTTCAAAGCCAAGCATATAGTGCCGGCCATGTTCAAAATAGCTCCGGCCAAACATACATTGTGGATCGTTATGGAGAAAAATGGGATATACGCCAGGCGATATCACTTGGCTTTGAGCCTGAAAAATTTGAGCATGGAATAGGACGAAATACAATTAAGCCTATAGAAAATCCTGAATTTTCAGAAAAATCAAAGCCAGGCCTCTCAAATCCAAGAGTTATCGGTATTTCCAGGGATAGTACAGCACAGGCATATTCAATCCCAAATCTGTCCTACCATGAGATTGCCAACAGCGTCATAGAAAATAAACCTATAGCAGTTGCATACTGACCGCTTGTTGATTTAGCGGCTGTGTACAGTCGAGAGATTGATGGACAAAAACTTACAATAGCTCCATCTGGATGGACTTATAAAAGTACTTTTGTATTATATGATAAAGAAACTGAAACTCTTTGGTACCCGTACAAAAAAGGCCTAATGGGAATTCAGGGTCCATTTTTTAAAAGATGGCTACTTAAAATAGATTCTGAAGATACAAGCTGGGAGAAATGGCGTCAAAAACACCCTGAATCAAAAATTCTTAAATAGTGCCTGGAAGAAAATTTGATATTTTTCCAAGTTCTGTGCGGGACCGAAATTTTAACCAGATAAATACATTTTCAAATGACATTGAGACGGAGTGTTCTTCATAATGAGAGAATTAAAAATTTCAAAAGAGCCAATTGAGTTATATAAAATATTGAAGTTCGAAAATTTGGTGAATAGCGGCGGTGAAGCAAAATTTGTGATTTCTGAAGGTCTGGTTAAAGTAAATGGAAAGATCGAAACCAGAAAAAGAAAAAAGATATTTTCTGGTGATGTAGTAAAGTTTGGAGAAGAGAATATTCATATACAGGTGAAATAAAAATAAGACCTGGGTAGTTAAAAGGAAAGTTGATGGCGTCGTAAAAAGTCTCCATCTACTGCGTTATAGCGGTTGATCAGAAGTTCGACATACTACATGTATGCCTTCACTCCTGATCAACCGCTATGCCTTGTATATGAAGACTTTTACTTGGCCATCGGTTATACTTTTTACGAGTTCATCAAAGTTGGTTGAAAATTATTCGCACCTGTTTTCCCTGATGTTAGCTATAAAATATAGTGATTTGAAATATGACTAATCCAGTCGACATGAAATATTTTCAGGAACTATCCGAAAAAAAACCAAAAGATGTTTGCAGACGAACAATATGCAAATACGATGATGAGAAAAAGTTTTATACTGTATCTGTATGGGGTGATGAATATGCGGTATATCCTCATAAATTTAAGATTACCCGTATAACCAGTAATTTTGAAAATCCACATGAGTTTATTTATCTTTTTATAATATATTATCTTCTGAACTCAAAAGAGATAGGAATATCCAGCGAATGGATATCTGAAAAAGATATTCCCGGAGGTGTTACTTTTTTTCGAGGCCCTCATGAAATACCAACCCATTTAATCTCTAAACAGTATGGTAATAATATTAACAATTTCAGAAAAAGATGTGAGCAGCTTCATGGTATACCTCTTGATATGGCAGATGCTGCATACAGTTTCAAAATAACATCAAACATTTCGGTAGCTGTTCTGTATTGGGCTGGAGATGATGATTTTCCTCCTGAATCTAAAATACTCTATGACAAAACAATTAGTGAACATTTAGCATTAGATATTTTATTTGCCCTTGCAATCACAATTTGCACAAGAATTGGGACTCCGGATTAAGGTAAACCCTTATGGAAACCAGACGGACATTTATAAAGAAAAGCGTCTTAACTGCGGCAGCATTACCAGTATTATCTTCATGCGTTAATATCAGTACAATAAAAGCAAAAGTCCCCATGAAGTCAAAGAAAATAAGGAAAGTTGCTGTCCTATGGTACAGCCAGACCGGTAATACCCAAAAGTGTGGGAAAGTTCTTGCAAAGACTTTTGAAAAAGAAGGAATCGCGGTTATTTATGGAGACCTGCGTGACTTCAATCAGGCAGAAATTAACGACGTTGATTTAATGGTGATCGGCGCCCCTGTTTTTTATTATGATATCCCGGATTTTGTAAAAGATTTCATCCAATCCCTGCCCGATCTTAAAGGGATTCCAGTAGCTGCATATGTCTCTTTCGGTGGGCCTGAAGGAAACCAGCACAATGCCGCATGCTCGATTCTGGAGGGTCTTGTACAAAAAAACGGTGTGCCTGTAGGTCTGAATGCATTTATGACTATCAGTTCCTATTCACTTTCTTTTAAAACAAAATATAAAGACATAAAAACAAAAGATAACACCATATTGCCTGACATGAACACATATAATAACGTCCGTCAATATGCAGGGTTTATCAAATCTGAGGTTGAGAAAGGGAATACCTCAGTATTTAAGAAAACACTGACCTTAAGAGAATTCTCCACCTATTTCAGACCTCAATGGTGGGCGAAAATGGTTGTAGATAATCATACTATTATAGAAAAAAAATGTGTGGAATGCGGTGCTTGTGTTGAAAAATGCCCGACTGATTCCATTGACCTTAATACATTTTCGGTGAACACTGATACCTGTGTACTGTGTTTCGGGTGCATTAATAACTGTGATTACCAGGCTGTAAACATGGAGTATGACAAAGAGAAAATAATCGGTTTTAATGAGTTCCTGGAAGAAAACAATCTGAAATTCGAGTTGCCTGTTGAACTTAAAACTTAATAACGGAACATAAAAAAGGTTTTGTCATTAAAAAAGAATGGAATATCATAATATCCGGTTTTCTGAAAGGTCAGGACATTTGTTTTGATGGGTTGCGCGGAACAAAAACAGAACTAATTTTTAAATACAGTTCTATAAAGTTTTCAGAATGTTAGTGCACTACTATTTTACTGTAACAACAGGGCATGGCGCTTTTAGAATCACATACTGGGCAGTTGAACCTAAAATAAACTTTCCAACCCTTGATTTCGTTCTAACACCGACAATGATTTCATCAATTTCATTTTCTTCTGCAAAATTTACCAGATGCTCTTCAGGCAATTTGTTCATAATTGTCAAAAATGTTTCGCAAGAAATATTTTCCTTTTCCATAGAACTTTTCACTTCTTCCATGTCCTGTTCATCTTTTTCATGTGCTTTTTGCGGCAAGTCAGTAACTTTTGAGTGCAAAATATATATTTTCGCATTAAACGCTTTGGCATGTTCCCTGGCCAGATCCAAAGCCCTATTAGACAAATTCGATCCGTTATACCCCACAAGAATTTTCATTTTTCCCTCTCATCAATTTGGTAACGAAAATTAGCTTTGTGGCACCTGTACACTGAAATGATATTTAGTGTCAATAGAAACTGTTGAAGCTGAGCCTGAAGATACATACATAATACCAAAAGTACCATCATATTACCCCGAAAATACTTGTCGATGACTTCGATAAAAATATTGAATGCTAAATGAATGGACATGGGACGACAGCGGCAAAAAGAAAATAAGTAAAGAAAATAAAGGACAGCCTAATTATTGAAATAATAAATCGATAAAAATCTGAAAAATTGTGGAATATTAAGATAAGCAGAATCAGCTATGCCTTGAGACTCCGGGTGACCTAAGATCGGTGGGATAAGATGATTTGACTATTTATGACTATATTTATTATAATGGCTTTGTGTTATATTTTATTACTACCAACAGAGGATAAATCATGCCGATAACTACCGAAATTAATAATGATAAGCGGTTGACCACTCACACAGTGATTGGAGATATACCCTTTGAGGAACTTATGATAACCCTCAAACAGATGTGGGAAGTTCAAATAACAACTAATGTGTTGTGGGACTTCCGTAAGGGAGGACTTGATTTGACAACCTCTGAAAATATAGGAACAATAGTCGATTTCGTCAGGGGTAATGCACATAAACGTACAGGAGGTAAGTCTGCATTTGTTTCTTTAAAGGATTTAGATTTTGGAATGACAAGAATGCTGATGACATTTGCCGAGATGAAAGAATACCCTGTAGAAACTGAGGTTTTCCGATCCTTTGATAATGCAATCGAGTGGTTGAATGAAGAGTAATACTTGAGAGTCTAAAGACGATTATGACTAGACCTGTAGGCAATAAAAGGTGATATCTGTAATTATTCACTATTAATGATATTCTAAATTTATCTGTAGTACGACACGATCCGTTTTTATCTGGATATTATTACATATATGAAGATATGCTGATTTGTGTACTTACTTGTTATGCAGTGACAATAAAAAAATAATGGCATACATCAGTAATCGGGTGTGGGGGGCGTAATGCAAAAAGAAGAAAATAACTCAGGGGAAATTGACAAGAAATTAGCCGCTGTATGCGGTCTTTACTGTGAGGCATGCTCACTTTTTATTGCCACCGCTGAAGAGCCGGAAAGGCTCAAAAAACTTGCGGCAGAATTTAAATGTTCGGAAGATGAGAGCAAGTGCTATGGATGCCGTTCGGACAAGAAGTTGTCTTATTGTGACAACTGCAAGATGTTCGCTTGCGCAACCGAACGAGGCATCGACTTTTGCATCGAATGTGTAGAATATCCTTGTGATGACCTGAAACTATTTCAATCTGAAGCGCCACATAGAATTGAGCTGTGGGACAATCTCGAACAAATCAAATCTGTTGGTTATAAACAGTGGCTCAAGGAAATGAAGGAAAACTATTCCTGCCCAAATTGTCAAACCATAAATTCAACCTACGATCAAAAGTGTCGAAAGTGCGGTGAAGAACCCAGCTGTAATTACGTATCCAAACACAAGCAGGAAATCATACAGTATTTAAAGAGATAATCCCCTCTGGTGATAGAAAGTTCTACACATGAGTTAAGATGCAAAATATTGGGGACAAGATAGACAAAAAAAACGGCTCGCAACTAAATAGTTACGAGCCATTGTTTTATTGGTGCCGAGGGACAGAATCGAACTGCCGACACGGGGATTTTCAGTCCCCTGCTCTACCGACTGAGCTACCTCGGCTAATCAATAAGAAACCATAATTAATTGAACCTTGAAATTTTGTCAAGATTTTTTTCCCAAATCTCCAAAAAGATATTGAATCAAAGAACATGCAACAATTGATGCTGTTTCTGCCTTTAATATCCGGGGGCCAAGCGCTGCTGTTATTAAACCTTTCTCTTTTGCATGAATGATTTCATTATCAGAAAAACCTCCCTCCGGACCAATTAAAACAAGAATGTTATCATCGTTTTTTGTAGAAATAATTGAAGAGTCCAAAGGCCTTGTTTCATTTTCCCAGAAAACTATTTTGTTGTCGTATTTCTCACTAAGTTTTAGCACACCATCGAAATCAAGCAGATCGCCAATTTCGGGCATCACTCCCCTTCTGCACTGCTTGAGAGACTCTTTTGAAATTCTTTCCCATCTTTTAATTCGGGATTCTATACGCTTTTTATCAGGACGCGAGACAGACCTTTCAGAAATAAAAGGGAACCATCCGGCTATTCCAAGCTCAGTTAGCTGCCTTACAAGCATATCCATTTTTTTTTCTTTTAAAAATGCCTGGGCAACTATTATTTTAATAGGGGATTCCGTTTCAGCTATAGTTCTTTCAAGTATTGATATGTCCACATTCCCGGATACTATTCCATCAATTCTTGATACATATTCATGACCCGTTCCATCAAAAAGAGTTATCATGTCACCGGACTTCAACCGCAAAACATTTATTATATGCTTCGCATCATCACCTGCCATAACAACTTTATCTTTAAAAGCCTCTGATTGTTCTATATAAAAACGTCTCATACGAAACCAGATATCATGTTAATCAATATTTGTCCAAAAATTAGCTAAACTTATTTCAAGAAGACATCTATTGCCTGATGGCTGTTTTTCTACGGATTCAAAGCACTCATATACTTATGTGTTTCCATATTTTTGCATCAACAAAAACCTTATCTTTAAACCAAATGAGCTTTTTTGAGAAGGGTTTTAAATGTTTCATTTAGAACAATTATTTTATGGTCTTTTTATAAATAATTTAAAGGAATTAGCTTTTACATTCACTAACTTCAAATTACTTGACACAAAGAATGCCGTGTGTTAACTTTTCAAAAGATTTTAACACCTTGGTAGCTTTATTGATCCCAAAAATTCAATACTTGCCATATAGGAAATTATGGTTGATATGACAAATACAAACGAATCCGGGAAGGTGCCTGAAGGGACAGATTCTTCAAAAAGCGAAGATATCCTGGAGCTTACTGATGTCGTAGAAGCTCAACCAGATGCTGATAAAGAAATCATTGAACTTACTGAAGAAGATGAGGAGATAATTGACCTCACTGATGAAGTAGAAGAACCTGCCGAAGAGGATGAGGAGATAATTGACCTCACTGATGAAGTAGAAGAACCTGCCGAAGAAGATGAGGAGATAATCGACCTCACTGATGAAGTAGAAGAACCTGCCGAAGAAGACGAGGAAATAATCGACCTCACAGATACAGCCGAAACACCTGTTGAAGATGACGAGGAAATAATCGACCTCACTGATACAGCAGAAACAACTGTTGAAGAGGACGAGGAAATAGTAGACCTCACTGAAACAGTAGAAGCACCTTCTGAAGAGAATGAAGAAACATTAGACCAGGCTGAAACAACGGAAGAACCTTCTGAAGAAGATGAAGAAGAAGATGCTTTTGAGAAGCTGGTTAAATTAAGTGCAGAAGCCGAAAGACAGAAAAAATTAAAAGATGAACTCTTTGAAGGCAGAACTGAAATCGAAGGGTTTTTCGACGACCTTAATCCTGATGATGATGATGATCTGGATGAAGATTTGGTGGATTCTCTCGGAGTTAGTCTTGAGGGAGACACTGATGATTCTGAAGAAGAGGACGCAGGAGAAGAAAAAGTAACCGAAACAATAGATGAAGATACTGAAGACAAATCAGCTGATTCTGAAATACAGAAAGAGTTTGATTCTGAAATAAATAAAATCCCTGGAAAAGATTCTGGTGAAAACGAATTAATTTTAACTCAAAAAATGATAGATGAAGCTCTTGAACGTGTTATTAGTAAAATGCTTTCAGAAAAAATTGAAAAGATACTTGAAGAAGTAATTGAAAAATCAGTTTCCGGGGAAATAGGCAGATTAAAAAAGATTCTTAATAAGGATTCAGTTGACTAATAAAATATTACTAATATTCTGATATAAAAATAAATTTGATATTGTGAATGAACTGGGGATTATTTTAATCCCCTTTTTCAATTTTTATGGCGTCGTATATGGAATTTTTAACTTAGCCATTTATTATAGTTTTTAGAAGTTCATCAATTTTAATGATGTTGTAAATACAGCAATAAAGAAGTATTTGAGGAGTTTTTTAATATGAGTTCCAATCTGTTAAACAAGGGTTATGAACCGCATAATGTTGAAGAGCAATGGTATGAATACTGGATAAAGGAAAAATTATTCAGCGCTAGTGAAGAAGGATCTGAAAAAGGCTATTCCATCGTAATACCGCCCCCCAATGTTACAGGTGTTCTTCACATGGGACACGCACTGAATAATACATTACAGGATATACTCTGCCGATATAAAAGACTGCGCGGTGAAAATGTTTTGTGGATGCCGGGAACCGATCATGCAGGAATTGCAACCCAGAATGTGGTAGAAAAAAAGCTGGCAGCAGAGGGAAGAGACCGGGAACAGCTTGGTAGAGAAAAATTTATTGAGGCTGTGTGGGAATGGCGCAGTGAATCAGGTAGTGCCATTATCAATCAGCTGAAACGCCTGGGAGCATCATGTGACTGGGACAGGGAACGTTTTACTATGGATGAAGGCCTGTCAAAGTCTGTACGTAAAGTCTTTGTCCAGCTCCACAAAGAAGGTCTTATCTATCAGGGAAATTATATAATAAACTGGTGCCCGAGATGCAATACCGCTCTTTCCGATCTTGAAGTGGAACATGAAGAGCAGGAAGGGCAGCTTTACCATATCAAATATCCTTTTGAAAACGGGAAAGGCGGTCTTGTAGTTGCCACAACAAGACCGGAGACAATGCTTGGTGATACTGCAGTAGCCATCAATCCTGATGATGAAAGGTATAACAATCTCAAAGAGAATAATGTTGTGCTTCCCCTTGTGGAAAGAATCATCCCGATAATCAGGGATAAATATGTTGACACAGAATTCGGTACCGGCGCACTTAAGGTTACCCCCGCACATGATCCAAACGACTTTGAAATAGGAACACGACACAAACTCGAAAATATCAAAGTAATAGGTGATGACGGCACAATGACGGAAGAAGCCGGTAAATTTAAAGGACTCGACAGATTTAAATGCAGGGAAGCTGTTGTAAATACCCTTGAAAAAGAAGGACTGCTTGTAAAACAGGAACCACACGATAACAGTGTGGGCCATTGCTACAGATGTAAAACCATAGTTGAGCCGAACCTTTCCAGGCAATGGTTTGTAAAAGTAAAACCGCTTGCGGAAAAAGCAATCGCAGCCGTTGAAGAAGGCAAAACAAAAATTATTCCTGAGAACTGGACAAAAACATACTTTGACTGGATGTATAACATCAAGGACTGGTGCATTTCCCGTCAAATATGGTGGGGGCACCAGATACCTGCCTGGACATGCCAGGATTGTGAAAAAGTTACAGTGTCAATGGAAACGCCTGAAAAATGTTCTCACTGTGGAAGTGCCAATATTGTACAGGAAACTGATGTTCTCGACACCTGGTTCAGCTCCGCCCTGTGGCCTTTCTCCACAATGGGCTGGCCTGATAAAACTCCTTTGCTCGAAAAGTATTACCCCACTTCTGTTCTTGTTACAGGCTTTGATATCCTTTTCTTCTGGGTGGCCCGAATGATGATGATGGGGCTGCATTTTATGGATGAAATACCGTTCAAGGAAGTATATGTACATGCACTTGTAAGGGATGAACATGGAAAGAAAATGAGCAAATCCAAGGGTAACGTTATTGACCCTCTGGATGTAATAGAGAAATACGGTACCGACGCATTCAGGTTCACACTGGCAGCTTTTGCCGCGATGGGGCGAGACATAAAACTTTCTGAAGATAGGGTTGAAGGATACCGGCATTTTATAAACAAACTCTGGAATGCCGCCCGATTTGCTCTTATGCACCTTGATTCAGAAGAGGGAAAAGAATATAAAACAATAGATAGTAAAGGCATTTCACTCCCGGACAGATGGATACTTTCAAGGCTGAAAACCGTTACCGGGTCAGTAGCCGAAGCTCTTGACTCCTATCGATTCAATGAAGCAGCAGGAACTCTTTACCAGTTTGTATGGCATGAATTCTGTGACTGGTATATTGAAGCAATAAAGCCGATACTATATGGAAAACATGGAGAGGACCAGCAGAATGCAACAAAAAATGTGTTATGGCATGTCATGCGGGATATTCTGGTTCTGCTGCATCCATTTATACCATTTGTAACAGAAGAAATATGGCATAAATTACCCGGAACCAAAGGTTCTATAATGAGGGCTGTTTATCCTGATGACAATCATGATTCTGAAGGCATTGTTCAAGATCCTGATTCTGAAGAAATGATGGAAATGATTATTGAAATAATAACAGCCATCAGGAACATCAGGGGCGAAATGAATATAGCTCCTTCATTATCACTTGATGTTGTTCTTCAGCCAGATGACAACAGGACAATGGAAATAATCAAGGAACATGAGGAGCTGATTGTTAACATCGCAAGGTTAAAATCATGTAAAACAGGATTAAATGCGGACAAGCCTTCCGCAACAGCTACAGCAATTATTAAAAATACGACAATCTTTGTTTCTTTATCCGGGATCGTAGACTTTGCAAAGGAAACACAGCGTCTTGAAAAGGAAATATCAAAAATTACAAAAGAGCTGGTAGCCATATCAAAGAAACTTAACAATGAGGATTATATAAGCAAAGCGCCTGAACACGTAGTCAATAAAACAAAAGAAAAGCATGAAAACTGTATTGAAAAACAGGAAAAACTTGAGGTAACCCTTAAAAAAATCAAAGAGATGGGAGGATAAGGGGGATTGCCTCTTAAATCCCACTATAGCGGAACCATTTTCATTTTAATGGTTTTAAGAAGTTTGACATTTCATGTGTATGTTTTTTGGGTGTAAGCCTTTAGGGTTTTAATTTTCAAACAGATTTCGCCGGTTTTATATACCGCTTTTAGCAAACCGGCTTAAACAAACAGAAAAAAATTCCGGAGTATTAAATGCAACTTTTAAAACGTATAATCGATCTTGCTATAGACGAAGATATTGGCGCTGGTGACATTACTACAGATAATCTCGTAACCCCTGATATGCACGGTAAAGGAATTATAATTGCAAAAGAACAGCTTGTTATTGCAGGGCTTGATGTGGCAAAAGAAGTTTTTTTAAGATTTGATCCTGATATTGTTTTTGAGCCTGAATATAAAGATAGTGATATTATTGAAGAAGGTAAGATAGTAATAAATATTGAGGGTAAGCTTTCCGCTCTTCTAAAAGGGGAACGAACCGCATTAAATTTTCTTCAGCGCCTTTCAGGTATTGCCACCAATGTACGCTCTTTTGTAAACGAACTTGGCAACAGCTCTGTACGTCTGGTAGATACAAGGAAAACCACACCCGGCCTGCGCATTCTTGAAAAACATGCAGTAATGGCAGGAGGTGCCAGAAACCACAGGACAGGCCTTTATGACGGTGTTCTTATTAAAGACAATCATATTGCCGTATGCGGAGGCATAAATAATGCCGTTGAACGAGTGCGAAAAAAAATATCACACCTTGTAAAAATCGAGGTAGAGGTATCCAACCTTGCCGAAGTCACTGAAGCTATTGATGCAGGTGCTGACGTTATTATGCTCGACAATATGGATATTCAGCAGATTAAAGATGCAACCGGTTTAATAAAAGGAAGAGCACTTGTGGAAGTATCCGGAATGGTCAAAAAAGACGCGCTTAAGAAACTTGCAGGCACCGGTGTGGATATTATTTCAGTAGGAGCCCTTACACATGCTGCAAGATCAGTAGATCTTAGTATGCGAATATCACAATAAAAATCAGGATTGCTATGACTATTTCATTTTATCAGCATTCACACCCAAACATATCAATGCAACAAATAAAACCATTCAAACCAATGAAAGTGATGAAACTAATGAAACCAATCTAACCAATCAAACTAATTAAACCCTAACATATGATCCCTATTCGAGATACAATACCTTCAAGAAACTACCCGATCGTTAACAACATCCTCATCGTTACCAATATATTTTTTTATTTTGTCGAGGTTGGACAGGGAGCAAATTTCAATAATTTCATATATCAATACGGTGTTGTACCGGCAAGATATTCATCAACCTATTTCAACTCCTTTTTCCCTCACAATATTTTTACATTATTTTCTTTCATGTTTCTTCACGGAGGCTTCTGGCACCTCCTTGGCAACATGTGGTCACTTTATATCTTCGGAGATAACATTGAAGATAATATAGGTCATTTTCGGTATCTATTCTTTTATCTACTTTGCGGCATGTTTTCCGGCCTTTCTCATGTACTTTTGAACCTAAA
>JABHLN010000017.1:27284-47671 GCA_018693105.1 Desulfobacterales bacterium
TTCCAACAATTGGTGCAAGCGGCGCAATCGCAGGAGTAATGGGTGCTTATTTCATTCTTTACCCCAGGTCAAAGATTCTTACACTTATCCCGATATTATTTATTCCTTATTTTATTGAAATACCTGCCTTTTTCTTTCTTGGATTCTGGCTGTTACTGCAGATAATAAATGCAGCGGGGAGTTCCGGCAGTATGGCCGGCATTGCATGGTGGGCTCATATTGGAGGATTTATTATGGGAATTATCATCCTCAGGTGGTTTGTTTCAATTCCGGCTTCACATTTTGCAGGAAAGATAAGGAAAGCAACGGAAAAGAAAAAATCACACCACCTGCAGGTTATACATCCAAAAGAGGATGAATATGACCATAACCTTTACGGAACAATCATTATTACAACCTATGAAGGATTAATGGGAACGAAAAAGTTAGTCAACATTCCAAGGGGGTTCAATAAAAGGATATTACGAGTGACCATCCCTCAGGGAATAAAACAAGGGGCACTTCTAAGACTTAAAGGGCTCGGTAAACATTCTGCAACCGACAAAAAGGGAGACCTGCTTTTAAAAGTTGAAATTCAGGACAGCTTTAGTAATGATTAACTCGTAAAAAGTATCACTGATGGATAGGTATCTATAATTCTGAAAATAATTTCTTCTTTTTTATATTCAAGTGATGTGCCGCGATTTGAATTAGATTTATTCAATATGATTAGCGATACTGCAAGGTCATTACATTTAAAACTGGGAGGGGGATTCTTGTTCAAGTAAGTATGGTTGATACAGTGTTACGTCCCTTGTCCTTGGACATATACATTGCCTTGTCGGCTCTTTCCACAAAAGACGAAATTTCCTCACCTTTCAGGTACTCAGTAACACCAATGCTGATAGTTATCGTTACATCCTCACCATTATTGGGTGAAAAGTTTTCATTTTCCATTGATGTTCTTATCCTGTTTGCAACCACTTCAGCCTCAATACAACTTGTTTCCGGAAGTACAACAGTAAATTCCTCTCCACCGTATCTGTAAGCTGTATCCATTTTTCTGAGGCATGATAAAATGACCTGGCCAATTCTTACAAGCACCTTGTCGCCTTCAAGATGGCCATTTGTATCATTATAGAATTTAAAATGATCAAGGTCCAAAAGAAGGAGTGAAAGAGAACGATTGTACCTGTTATATCTATCAACCTCAAGCTCCAACTGGTCATAGAAGTATCTTGCATTATAAAGTTGTGTTAACCCGTCTGTTATTGCCAGCTTGTTCAATTCTTCAAGCATTACAGAACGTTCTTTGGTCAGCTTACGTTCTTTCAGAACCCTTTTCAGCCGTAATAGCAATTCTTCAAAACGGACAGGTTTAAAGACAATATCGCTTGCACCCTTACTTATAGCTTCTTCATAAGAATAGTCACTGCTGTAGCCTGTCATGATAATTACATCTGCATCATAATTCTTATTTATTACCTCTGTAAGCTCTAAACCACTCATACCGCCCATCATAATATCTGTAATAATTACATCTACCTGGTTATTAATAAGAAACTTGATCGCTTCTTCAGCGCTTGTAACAGAAGATACATTATATTTCGATATTTCAAGAAACTTGTGCATTGAACGTCTTATTGCATCATTATCATCAACAACTAATATACTATGAACCATAATACAGATACCCGATGAAAATTATGATTACTTCTTTCACACAAAAAGAAGCCTATCTATTAAAGTCTGATTTTAATATTGTAATTAAAATTTTGATATACTCTATATGAAAAAAACGCCGGTGCGTTTATTGAATAAGTACTTATATTGACATGAACAAATAAAATCTGTAAATAGCCTTTTTTAATTGAAAATGACTATAACGGGAAAGCCAAACCGTGTCAACCGACTTTTGAGATGCTTTTCTTTTATAAAAAAAGTAGTTTATTTATAATGTTTCCCGGTTTACAATACACTTGAAGCTGACATCAAATATCTTTGAGAGTTAATTATATAAACTGAAAGAATCCTGGAGAAAACAGTCATCTTCGTAAAAAAAAGCAGTTTTTTTGTAACAACAGCAGTATTAAAGAAAGATATTATAAAGATGAAAAATATTCGCAACTTCAGTATTATCGCTCATATTGATCATGGAAAATCCACCCTGGCGGACAGGCTGATTCAGTCCACCGGCATTGTATCTGAAAGAGAATTCAAAGACCAGATCCTTGACAGCATGGATATAGAGCGCGAAAGAGGTATTACAATAAAAAGCCAGACAGTATGTCTCCCGTACACTGCAGATGACAATCAGACTTATACATTAAATCTGATTGACACACCCGGCCATGTAGATTTCACATACGAAGTTTCCAGGGCTCTTGCATCATGTGAAGGCGCTTTCCTCCTGATAGATGCGAGCCAGGGAGTTGAAGCCCAGACAATCGCAAACCTATATCTGGCGCTTGAGCATGACCTTGAAATCATCCCGGTTATTAATAAGATTGATCTGCCATCTGCAGACATTGAATGGGCAAAGAAACAAATTGAAGCCGATCTTGGTCTTGATCCTGAGGCGGCTTTACTTATATCAGCCAAGGAAGGTACCGGGATCGAGGGTATTCTCGAATGTGCTGTAAAAAATCTGCCACAGCCAATGGGTGAAATTAATTCGCCACTTAAAGCCCTGATTTTTGATTCTCACTATGATCCATACAGGGGGACTATTGTTCATATTCGGGTTATAGATGGAAAGATCAAAACCGGTGATATTATTACCTTTATGTATAACGATTCTGTCTACAAAGTTGAAGAGGTAGGCATATTTCAAATAATACGTGTCCCTAAGAAAGAACTCAACGCAGGAGATGTAGGCTATATCATAGCAGGTATAAAAACCGTTAGCGACACAAGGTGCGGAGACACGATCACTTTGAAGAAAAACCGATGTGACGCCCCTATGCCCGGCTTCAAGGAAGCCAAACCAGTGGTTTTTTCATCCATTTATCCTGTCGCATCAGATGAATATGGAGAGTTAACAGTTGCTCTGGAAAAATTAAAACTCAATGACGCCTCCCTTATTTATGAAAAAGATTCTTCAGCTGCTTTGGGTTTTGGTTTCCGCTGCGGCTTTCTTGGGCTTCTCCACCTGGAAGTTGTGCAGGAAAGACTTGAACGTGAATATGATCTGTCACTTATAATAACAGCTCCTTCTGTACAATATGAAATATTTATGGCCGACGGTGATATGATGCTCATTGACAATCCAGCCTTATACCCCGACCCTTCATTCATTGAATACACTAAAGAACCTTTTATCAAAGCTTCAATAATTGTTCCTGACCGTTACATGGGAGCAGTAATGAAGCTGTGCCTTGACAGACGGGGAATAAACTCAAATTATCAATACCTTACAAACAACCGGCTTGAAATGTTTTTCGAACTTCCTTTAGGAGAGGTTGTCTATGATTTCTATGACAAGCTCAAGAGTATCACACAAGGTTATGGTTCCTTTGATTATGAGCTCATTGACTACAGGGAAACAGACCTTGTTAAAATAGACATCCTGATAAACGGGGAGAAGGTGGATGCACTGGCTCAACTTGTACACCGGGGCAGGTCTGTGGAGCGTGCAAAACATGCCTGTGAGAAACTCAGGGAGGAAATCCCGCGACAGATGTATAAAATCGCCATCCAGGGAGCAATAGGGGCTAAAATCATTTCTCGAAAAACCATCTCGCCTTTCCGGAAAGATGTTACTGCAAAATGTTACGGCGGTGATATTTCAAGAAAACGTAAACTTTTAGAAAAACAGAAAAAAGGTAAAAAAAGGATGAAGATGGTGGGACAGGTTATGATACCTCAGTCAGCATTTCTGGCCGTTCTAAAATCAGATAATGATTGATGGCGTCGTAAAAGTATCCATCTACTGCGTTATAGCGGTTGATCAGAAGTTCGACATACTACATGTATGCCTTCACCCCTGATCAACCACTATGCCTTGTATATGAAGATTTTACTTAGCCATCGGTTATACTTTTTTACGAATTCATCATGATTGATGGCGTCGTAAAAAGATCAGGCCTTTTCTCTAACCTTTTCCATTGTACGGGACATTACCTCGCCTGCTTTTGATTTTATACAAAATTCTGCCATATGGTCCATATCTGTAGGCTCCATATTAACAATAACAAGACTTGCCTTTGACCTGCTCGCAATAACAGGAATATTTGCCGCAGGATAAACAACGAGAGATGAACCAAGGACAATGCACATATCGCAAGTCTCTGCACGATATTGTGATTCAGACAATACTTCCATGGGCAGGGATTCACCGAAATAGACAGCATCAGGTTTCAGTATCCCGCCGCATGACCTGCAGTCAGGCACATCTTCACCCTGCTTTACCCATTCCATAACCTCTTCCATGGGATAACGATCATTACAGCTAAGGCACCTTGCATGGCTCATATCCCCATGAAGCTGGAAAACAAGATCTTCAGAATTTCCTGCTTTCTGATGGAGACCGTCAACATTCTGTGTAACAATACCATAAAGTTTTCCCATTTCTTCAAGCTCAGCAATGGCGTAGTGCGCAAGGTTCGGCTTTGCATCAGGTGTTATCAGCCCGCCTTCGGTCATGGCTCCCCAGTGTTTTCTCCTTGAATTCTCATCGGATATAAACTTTTGAATAGTAAAATCCTCGGGATCAAACCTGGTCCAGAATCCACCCGGACTCCTGAAGTCAGGAATACCTGATTCAGTACTTATACCGGCACCGGAAAAGACAAGAATTTTTTCAGACTTCACAATTAAATCAGCCAGAGCATTAATATCTTTTTCAAAAATTTCTTCTGCCATATAAATATCCTTTCAGTATCTGAATAAGTATAAATACCCCTGGCATCGTTACAAAGCGGCTAAAATGCTCACGTAATACCGCAGCTCTGCTTTCTCACCCCTTTGTATCTTGCCAGGAACCCTAATCTTTTTTTGATAGCCACCTATAGAATATCTTTTAAATTACTATAATGTAAAACAATTGTAAAATTAAAATAACCTCTTTACAATCTCAGGGTATTAATTCATATTTTTTCCTTACTATAATCCATTTAATAATTGATTCAGGTAAAAGGTATAACATTGAATTACACTATTTTTGATACACCTGTAATAAAAACCATTGCCAGATGGTTTTCAATTTTTATGTTGAAAATTACAGGGTGGAAAACTGAAGGTAAAGCCCCTCAAATACCAAAGTTTGTTATAATTGCGGCCCCACACACATCCAACTGGGACTTTCCTTATACATTGTTCACTGCCTTTACATTACATCTGAAAATATACTGGATGGGAAAAGACTCTTTGTTCCGCTGGCCTTTTGGGATCTTTTTTAAATGGCTTGGAGGGATTCCGGTTGATCGGTCCAGATCAAAAAACATGGTTACACACTCAATTGAACAATTTAATAAAAATGATCAACTTGCCCTTCTGGTTCCACCTTCGGGAACACGCAGCCTGGTAACACGGTGGAAAACCGGCTTTTACCATATTGCAAATGGAGCCGAGGTCCCCATACTACTTGGGTTTCTGGACTTTAGCAGAAAGGTAGGAGGCCTGGGGCCGGTGTTCACAACAACAGGTGAAATTGAAGCAGATATGAAAATAATCAGGGGTTTCTATGCAGGAATCTCAGGTAAATATCCGGAAAAGTCAATCGATACTCAAGAGCCTGTATCTGAAGAAATCAACGCCTAATTTTTTGTGGTCTCTTAAAAATATTTCCGTTTGTTACATAAAATCTTTATATACATTACAATTGTTGGCAAGGTGTATCAATCTTGAACCTTCAGGTTGAACCTCTGTTAAATACACCAGCCATATCTGGATTTTCTGCACCATCACAAATAATGAAACCGTAAAAAGTATAACCGGTGGCTAAGTAAAAATCTTCATATACAAGGCATACATGTAGTATGTAGAGCGTCTGGCCAAAAGCTATAACGCAGTAGATAGAGACTTTTTACAACGCCATCACAGGTCTTTGTGATCTTTTTTATTATCCAGTCCATCATTATATCTTTTTTCACCATACCAGTTTATCTGCCTGCAAAGTCCCCTGATAATACTGACCTCTTTTGCCAAGAGTCCCACCCTGCTAAAAAATTTGCGAAAGTTGTTCAACCAGTAGTCAGGGTTACCGGAATTAATAAAACTGATTTTGACAAGTATATCCTTAATCTGCTCATACATACCTTCAAGTTCATACCGGTTTGCAAGCCTGGGGTTGAATTGTACATGCTTTTTCTGCCCTGCAATAAACATTTCATAGCACATTACCATCACGGCCTGGGCCAGATTTAATGAAGAAAACCCTGCAGTGGGTATATTAACCAGGGCGTCGCACAACCGGGTATCTTCATTTGCAAGCCCCCTGTCCTCAGGGCCGAAAATAACGCCAACCCTGTTGTTTTTTGATATCTGAACCAACTCTTCTGCGACTGCGGAAGGTTTTTTTATTACCTGCCTTTGTTTACCAAGACGCGCGGTGCAGCCGATCAGGTAATTTAAAGTTGACACTGCTTCTTCCAAAGAATCAAAAATCTCGATTGAATTAACAACATCGCTGGCGACATGGGTAGCCATTTTAAGAATCTTTTCAATGTCATAGTTTTCAGGCTTAACAACAACAAGCCTGTTGAGTCCCATGTTGCGCATAGCACGGGCAGCAGCCCCGATATTTTCAGGGTACCGGGGCATGTGCAGAATTATCGAAATATTTTCAAGAAGAATTCTTTCGGTCATCAGGCAACAATTTCAAAACTGTTAAAGAAATAACCGATTTCAAATGCCGCGGATTCAGGTGAATCTGATCCATGAACAATGTTTTTCTCTATATCGGTTGCAAATGCTCTTCTAATAGTACCCTCGGCAGCCTCTTCAAAGTTAGTAGCTCCCATCAGTTCACGATACCTTGCAATAACATCTTCACCTTCAAGAACCATAACAACAACAGGACCTGAAGTCATAAAATCAGTCAGACTCCTGAAAAAAGGACGTTCTTTATGAACAGCGTAAAAGCCTTCAGCTCCTGATTCTGTCAAATGAAGCATCTTCATTGCAATGATATTGATTTCTTTTTCTTCAAGACGTTTGATAACTTCGCCAATAAGTCCCCGCCCTACTCCATCAGGTTTTATAATGGATAATGTTCTTTCCATGATTATTATTCCTTTCAATAAATATTAATATTGCCGGTCAAGTAACAAAACCGTTCGAGGAAGTCAACTGATGTAAATCAAAAAACAGCAATCTTCGTTGAACATGAAGTTTTAACCTTTGATGGCGTTGTAAAAAGTATAACTCAAGGTTGAATATTTTCCTGTATCGTTATAGTTATATTGAATTGTAAACTAATATAAAAACATATTAAAATCAATCAACCGGTATTTGAATTTAAAAATGTCAAACGAAACTAACAAACCTTCAGTTATTGTAATCTGCGGCCCGACCGGAATCGGGAAAACATCTTCATCAATCCGGCTGGCGAAAATCTTCGGAGGTGAGATAATCAGCGCGGATTCAATGCAGATATACAGACATATGAATATCGGTACCGCAAAACCTGCCAAGGAAGAACAGGCCCTGATAACTCATCACATGATAGACATAGTAGATCCTGATGAACCGTTCGATGCCGCCCGTTTTGGAGAAATGGCAGAATACAGGATAACAGAACTTCATAACAAAAAAATCATTCCATTTCTTGTTGGCGGAACAGGACTTTATATAAAGGCACTTCTTCACGGTCTTTCAAGGGCAAGGCCGGCAAATCCCCAAATACTGGAGCGTCTGGAAAAAGAGGCTGAAAACGTTGGCCCTGAAGTTCTGCATAAAAGGCTTCTGGCATGTGATCCCATTGCTGCCGAAAAAATTCACCCAAATGATGTATTCAGACTGGTAAGGGCACTTGAAATATTTGAAGAAACAGGAAAGCCGATTTCAGAATATCACAATGAACATATGTTCAAAAAAACGCCATACAAAACATTGAAAATCTGTCTTGATATGGAAAGAGACAAATTGTATAATCGCATCGACCTCAGAGTAGATTTGATGCTGAAAACCGGCCTCATAGAAGAAGTTCAAGGACTCTTGGATGCAGGATACACGACTGATCTCAAACCTATGCAGTCTATAGGCTATAGACATATTGTTGACTACTTGTCGGGGAATACACCACTTAATGAAACTGTTGAAACACTCAAACGTGATACCAGACGATACGCAAAACGACAAATGACATGGTTCAGAGCGGATAATGATATTAAATGGATCAATCGGGATAATTTTGATGAAATGCAGGAATTGATCAGCAAATTTTTCCATAAACATTTATGATCTATCATTCCTTTACCCTGAAACTGAACAGATATAAGAAGGCTAATTATGAAAAAAACACTTCTGTTTGTTACCGTTTTTATGTTTTCAGCATTTCTTTTTTATCCAGTCCTTGCCACCGAACTTGAAAAAGACGAGGATTACAATACAAGAATCACCAATCTTGAACTTCTTCACAAATCAATATCACAAGTATCAAAAGATATTGAAAATCTTCAGGGGGCACTTCAAGGCCCAAACGGGACAGGGCGTGAAGATGAACTGAAACAGCGTATTAATGAATTGATTCTTAAGCAAAAAAAACTTGTCGGAAACTTCAACCAGCTTGTCACTGAAGTTGACCCCGGTGTCTTTGTTACCGAAAAGGACAAAAAGCTGGATTTGAACAAAGTACTAAAGGAACTCCTTAACCCGTTAATAAGAGAAGTTAAAGATGTGACATCCCGCCCGAGAATGATTGAAAACCTTAGAAGCAGCATTGAGTTGTATCAATCACAGCTACAGGTTACTGATAAGGCGATATACAACATTGACAGCCTTCTGCCCCATTCAAAAAAAAGCCTTCTTACAAAAGAAATAAATAAAATTAAAGATGTATGGGAAAACAGGCGAAATGAAATTCAGACACGACTTAACATTGCAACCCAACAGCTTGAACTCAAAACAAGATATAAAAAGTCAATGGCCCAATCCATACAGGAGGTTCTTCGGGTATTTTTCAAGAACCGTGGCAGAAATCTGTTTTTAGCTTTTCTTGCCTTTCTTGTCACCTGGTTTTCCTTGTTACGCATTCACAGGCTGATCCAGCACTTAAGCCCTTTGCACGGGGATGACCGCTCGTTTTACATAAGGATCTTTGATATATTATATGTAGTTATGACAGTGGTATTGTCAGTACTGGCGATCTTTGCGGTGCTTTACTTTTTCGGCGACTGGGTTCTTATATCCGTTTCAATAATATTTATAATTGGTTTTGGCTGGGCATCAAAACATGCCATACCAAAATTCTGGAGCCAGGCAAAACTCATACTCAACTTTGGGACGGTGAGAGAAAAAGAAATGGTGATCTATAATGGTATTCCTTATAGAGTAGAATCGATAAACCTTTTAACCGAGCTTGTAAATAATAAACTTGATAACCACCATATACGTCTTCCTTTAAAAGACCTTATGGATCTTAGATCACGCCCCATATCTGAAAATGAACCTATGTTTCCATCAGAAAGCGGTGACTGGGTATTGCTGAACAACACATTCGGCAAGGTTACGGCCCAGACTCCTGAAACAGTCCGGATAGAACTCCGCGGAGGAGCCTCAGCACATTATCTCACAATCGATTATCTGTCACAGTCACCTGTTAATCTTTCATCAGGTTTCAGGCTCAGACTAACTTTCAGTCTCGACCATTCTCATCGATCAGCAATTACGAATGAAATACCGGGAGTTTTAGAAAAAGAAATTTCCTCGGGGCTGTTTGAAAAAGGATATGAAAACCTGTTCACAGAAATAAAAATAGAATTTAAAGATGTCGGGCTTTCATCCCTTGATATTGAAGTTATTGTAGACTTTACCGGTGAAGCTGCGCCGGAATATAACGCCCTTCATAGGGTCATACGACAGATATGCATTGATACCGCATGTACCTGTAACTGGCAATTACCATACCAGCAGGTTAGATTTCATGTTGGAAACGATGTTTCAATCCCCCCGGAGTCCTAATCAGAATACAAAACGGAAAGGTAAAGCAATTGAAGATAATAAAAAGGCGGACCTGCCTTTATGTCCGCCTTTTTATCTTTAAATATCTTTACCGTATATATCTTGATGAACTCTTAAAAAAGTACAACCGATGGCTAATTAAAAATCTTCATATACAAGACATAGTTGTTGATCAGGGGTGAAGGCATACATGTAGTATGTCGAACTTCTAATCAACCGCTATAACGCAGTAGGTGGAGACTTTTTACGACACCATCATATCTTTACCGTAGATCTTTTCTAAGTATCTTCCCAACGTTACTCTTCGGGAGTTCCTCTCTGAATTCAATTTCAGTAGGAAGTTTATATTTTGCAAGCTTACCGTCACAATATTTTATAAGTTCTTCCGGAGTAGCTGTCTCCCCTTCCTTGAGAACAACAAACACTTTTATCGCCTCACCACGGGTCGAATGGGGTACACCAATTGCACAGGCCTCAATGACCTTCGGATTCTCAAAAAACACTTCATCAATATCACGAGGATATACATTATATCCGCCGGAAATAATCATATCTTTTTTGCGGTCAACAATGTAAAAATATCCTTCTTCATCCATTGTGGCGATATCACCTGTATGAAGCCATCCGTCTTCAAGTGTCTTTGCCGTTTCATCAGGCCTATTCCTATACCCCTGCATAATCTGTGGCCCCCTAATTAGAAGCTCACCAGGTTCTCCTACAGGCATATCTGTCTTCCCTTCATCCAGGTCCACAATTCTGCATTCGGTATCAGGAACCGGCAATCCTATACTTCCGACCTTTCTTTTATCCTTTGCGAAGGGATTCACATGGGTCACTGGAGAAGATTCAGTCAAACCGTAACCTTCGACGATTATTGCACCGGTCCGTTCCTCAAAATTTTTAATCACCTCAACCGGAAGAGGGGCACTGCCGGAAAAACATCCCTTGATACAGGAAAGATCAACCTTTTCAATGTCAGGGTGGTCCAGCATTCCTATGTACATGGTCGGAACAAGTGGTGCAAATGTAGGCCTGAACTTTTTGATATTCTCGAGGAGAGGCTCGGGTTGAGGTTTTGGTATAAGAACATTCCCCCACCCCGCGTATATTGCAAGATTCATGGAAACAGTAAGACCGAACACATGAAAGAACGGGAGGGCCCCCATCATTATTTCATAACTCTCCTTGAATTCCGGGAACCACTCAATAACCTGCTGAACCTGCTTACTCAAATTGCCATGTGTAAGCATTGCTCCCTTTGAAACACCTGTAGTTCCACCGGTATATTGATATATGGCAATATCATCATGTGTGATATCAATATCTGGAACTTCCCCGGAGCTTTCCGCAAGTAAAGCTTTCCATTTATAAACATCTCCGGCATTCCTGACATCTGCTTTCAACCCTTTCTTCTTGCCGACAAGTGGAAAAAGTATATTTTTTGGAAAAGGCAGATAATCACCTATTGAGGTATAAACTATCTGTTTTATTTTAGTTTTTGGCCTTAGATCAATCATCCTGTTACCTAAAAGGTCAACAGTGATCAGAACTTTTGCCTCTGAATCAATAAACTGGTGTTCTAGTTCACGATCGGAATAGAGGGGGTTATTCATTACAGCTATCCCTCCAACTTTCAGTATGGCATAGAAACTTACAACGCATTGAATGAGGTTTGGCAGAAGTATTGCGACACTGTCACCTTTTTTCACCCCAAAATCTACAAGACAGGATGCAAAGCTATTTACCATCTCATCAAGTTCCCGAAATGTAATTGTATATCCCTGGAAGTTCAAAGCCATCCTTTCAGGATAATTGGAGGCAGACCTCTTCAAATTGTCAAGGAGAGTTATTTCTTCGAAATTAATTGTCCCGGGAACACCGTCTTCATATTTATCCAGCCATATTTTGTCCTGATATTTAATACCATTTGACATGAGATCCCCCTTTCAATTTTAAAGATTTATAATCCTGTAAAAAATATCTATAAATAAACTATCAATCAGTACACAATGCCTTAGTATAACATCTCTTTTTTACCATAAATAGCACTGAAGGTTGCGCCTTTTGGCCTGAGAAATGGATCTACCTGCCTGCCTCAGCATTAGATTATTAACCAGCCCTATAAGGATAAACTCTTTAAATACTTAATGTTTTACAGCGGGTTGAAATTTTAGCCTTCCATGATCTCGAACAAAAATGAATGTTTTTGTAAGATCACTACACATGGAAAAGAGTCAGAATATGATTCAGAAAAAAACAAGTGCAATTTCATACAATTTAGTTTTGGAAACATTTGGACTATATTCAATAAAATATAACAATTTGTCAATAGAATAAAAGGTTTATTAAATCTACCCTTATGGAATAATATGTCACTGATGAATATTCAAAAAAATTTAGACCCTTTGTCATAACGCACATTTCTGAAAAAAAGACATGGATTTTTGTAACATCCTGAATATTAATAACTAGAACGCTTTTAAATTCAGGGGAACAGCTATGTACAGGTGTTGATTAATAATAATCAGCCATTTATTCAATATAATACCAAGAGTTTTTTTTCTTGACGGAAAGATATTTGTTTATTAAATTAACTCTTTTATTTTCTAATTATATAATAAAATTTTTGATGGTGTCGTAATAAGTCTCCATCTACTGTGTTATAGTGTTTAACCAGACCTTCGACATACAACATTTATGGCTTCACGCCTGGCGGAATACTACACCTTAGATATATAAAGATTATTTATTAGCCATCGGTAATATTTTTAAAAGTTTATCATTTTTTAAAGGGGGAAATATTTAATAATGGAACACTTAATTTCACCAGCCAAATACATTATATTCGGTTTTCTTCCGGGTTGGCTTTTATCAATACTTTTTGTTGTTGTAGGGGTTGGTACATTCACCTATATAATGGCAAAACGTATTGCTCCAATGATAAAAGCAGCGCCTGACAACAGTAGATTCGATAGAATTCCCGATCGTATAATTCAGACTATTAAAGTGTGGCTTTTACAGATTCGCCAGCCAAGATATATGCTTGCCGGTGTTCTACATATTCTTGTTTTCTTTGGTTTTCTGACATTGTTTTTACGAACGAATTCTCTTGTCGTAATAGGTATTTCTGAAAATTTTGCCCTTCCGGGACTTTCTCCTGACCAGTTTCTTGGTAAAATCTATAACATACTCAAAGATTATGCGGCTACAATAGTTTTCTTCGCATGTATAGTCGCAGCAATAAGAAGGGGCATATTCAAGCCTGCAAGATATGCTGTTCCTGAAAAATACGGTCATGACCATACCGCAGAAGCTGTATTTGTTCTGGCTATAATTATGGGCCTTATGACCACGGAAAGCCTTTTTGAAGCTGCAGCAGTTGCTTCAGGTCACGAAATCTTCCTGGCACCACTCACACTTGCATGGTTTTTCTCAAAAGTATTACATAACGCTTCCCACGGAATGCTTCAATCTATACATGTAATATCATACTTCGCTCATGATTTTCTGTTTTTCTTTTTCCTCTGCTTCCTGCCTCTTGGAAAACATTTTCATGTTATCACCTCTATCTTCAACGTAATTTTCATGAGAGTGCAGAGAGGAAACATAAAACCGGTTATGTACGGTGTCTCCGAAGAGGGCCTCGACGACCTCGAATCATTCGGTGTAAAAAAACTTGAAGACTATACATGGAAACACATGCTTGATTTTTACTCATGTGCGGATTGCGGCCGATGCTCGGACCAGTGCCCTGCAAACCTGGTTGGCAGACCACTTTCACCCAGGTTCATTACCATCAAGGCCCGGGATCTCATGTTCAAAAATTACCCGCTTACAGGACCTATGCTGAAGAGTGAACCTCTTATGGAAACAATTTATGAACCTGATGAAATCTGGTCCTGCACAACTTGCGGTGCCTGT
Source organism: Desulfobacterales bacterium (assembly GCA_018693105.1). Taxonomy (GTDB): domain Bacteria; phylum Desulfobacterota; class Desulfobacteria; order Desulfobacterales; family SURF-7; genus JABHLN01. Next base: position 41,307 of record JABHLN010000017.1, read on the forward strand.
GAACAGGAATGTCCACTCGGCATTGAATATATCGATAAAATTGTTGACCTCAGAAGAGGTATGGTCGATGAAGGTGATGTCCCCCAGACTTTACAGAAACCCCTGAAAGCCCTTGGCAAACGTGGTAATCCATGGGGTAAAATGGAGAAGAAACGTGCTGACTGGGCTAAAGACAAGGAATTTGCCGAAGAATGTACAGTTAAACTTGTTGAAAAGGGTGAAACTGCTGAAACTCTTTACTTTGTAGACAGTATTTCTTCATATGATGACAGAATGATGGATATAGCAAAGGCATCGTCAAAAGTTCTCACCGCTTCGGGAGTTGACTTCTGTATCCTTGGAAAGCAGGAAAAAGACAGCGGTAATGAAGTAATACGATTCGGTGAAGAGATGCTTTTTCAGGACCTTAAAGGCAACAACGTTGATGCAATAAAGGAATCCGGTGTTAAAAATATTGTAACCGCAGACCCCCATGCATACAATGCTCTGAAAAACGACTACCCGGAACTCGACCTTCCAATTGAACATATCAGCCAGGTAATAACAAAAAGTGTAAAATCAGGACAGCTCAAGCTGAAGCCTGTTGAAGACAGTTCAAAGACTTATACCTATCATGATCCCTGTTATCTGGGAAGGCACAATGAGCTTTATGATGACCCAAGAGAAGCAATCGATGCAATACCCGGAATAAAAAGGGTTGAAATGCTGAAAAATAAAGACCGTTCACTATGCTGCAGCGGTGGCGGCCTTATGCTTTTCTATGAACCTGAAGAAGAAGAACGAATGGCTGCGTTAAGGGTCCGTATGGCAGATGAAGCAGGAGCAAATGTAATAGTAACGGCATGTCCATTCTGTCTAGTCAATATAGAAGATGCAATAAAAGTAGCTGGTTTTGAAGGACAGATTGAAGCCATAGAGCTTGCCGAACTTATTGAAACACATATTATCAAATAATTAATACATGATGATGTTAAAGACTAATGAATATAAAAATATTAATTATTAAGTGCAATTTATTAATAAATTAAACCGGGAGGATAAGCATGGAAATTTTAGTATGTATCAAAAGAGTCCCCGATAATGAAGAGAACGAGATAGAACTCAATAGCGCTGGTAACGATATTGATCGTGATGATCTCGTTTACTCAGTAAATGAATGGGACAACTATGCAGTTGAAGAAGCAATTCAGATAGTAGACAATGTTGGCGGAAGTGTGACTGTTGTCTCCATTGGAGATGAAGAGGTTGATGAAGTTCTTCGCCGTGAAATGGCAATGGGAGCTGAAAAAGGCATTATGCTGACTGATGATGCATTTGAAGGTTCTGATGGAAAAGGCATCGCTACAATTTTGAAAGGTGTTGTCGAAAAAGGAAATTATGATCTGATTATGACAGGCGCCCAGGCAGATGAAGGATATGCTCAGATTGGAGGTATGCTTGCAGCAATGATGGACGTCCCCTTTGCATCACTGGTAAATAAAATTGAAGTCGGAGATAAGACACTTAAGATAGGCCGTGAAATTGAAGGCGGAAATCAGGAAATGAACGAAATAGATCTGCCATGTGTACTGTCAATCCAGACAGGTATCAATGAGCCTCGTTACGTTGGTATTCGAGGTATTAGAAAGGTTGCATCAGTTGAAATTCCTGAGTTTGGCGCATCTGATCTTGGCATTGATGCCGGTACAATCGGCGAAGCCGCGGCAAAGGTAAAAAGAGTTGACTATTTCATGCCTGACCTTGGTGATGGAGCAGAAATGCTTGAAGGAAGTACTGAGGAGATCATTGATAAACTTATTGAAATATTAAAAGCTAATGGAGGACTGAGCTAATGGCCAAACTTTATGCATATATATCACACAAAAATGGTGTTGCTGATGATACAGCATTAGAGCTTCTTACTGCTGCAGCAAAAATTGATGCCGGCGCTTCTGTAACAGCAATTGTGACCGGATCAGGCGCTGACCTGGATAAAGTCTGCCAGGAAATGGCAGCTTCTTATAAAGAAGTATTGAAAATTGATAATGAGGCAATGGCTTATCCAAATGCGGAAATTATTAGAAAAGCTTTAGTGGAAATTATCAAGGATGATGACATCGTTCTTCTCCCCCATGATACTTTCGGGATGGATCTTGGACCAGGCCTCTCAATTAAGACTGACTCACCCTTTGCTGCCGACATAGTTGATATTGAAGGAGTTGACGGATCAACTCTTAAACTGATCCGCCAGGAGTTTGCAGGCCAGGTTTATACACATGTAACCTGTGACATCTCTTCAGGCGCCATTTTAAATATACGCCCCGGTGTATGTAAAGCCGACGAATCAAAGGCTGCCGGTGGTTCTGTTACTGAAACATCAGTTTCTGCTGATCTTAGTGCCGGACGTCGTTATCTTGAAACAGTCATTCCTGAAGCAGGTGATGTTGATATTACAAAATCTGATGTACTTGTATCGGTTGGACGCGGAATTGAAGATGAAGAAAACATCGAGATTGCACAAGAGCTTGCTGATGCAATGGGCGCTGTTGTGTCCTGCTCACGACCTATTGTAGATGCAAAATGGCTGGAACAGTCACGTCAGGTAGGCACATCAGGGAAAACGGTTAAACCAAAAGTATACATGGCTATGGGTATCAGTGGTTCATTTCAGCATCTTGGAGGAATCAAGGGTGGATTCATGATAGCCGTTAACAAAAACCCGAAAGCACCGATTTTTCAGGTTGCTAATGTTGGTGTTGTTGCTGATATTCTAGAGTTCATGCCTGAGCTTACTGAGAAAATCGGTGATTTATAATATTTTGTAAATCACACGATATCATAATAATTTTATACTGACCGGCTGTTTTTCTCTTAAGTTAAACAGCCGGTTTTTTATTACTGGCTTGATTTAAAAAACTTTTCAGCCATAGAAATAAACTTTTCCGGTGTAGGTATTTCAGCGTCATGATCTGCAAGTCCAAGAGACCTGAGTTTTGCATATGGTTTCCCAAGGTCTTTATCGTAGGATCCGGACGTCTGAGTTTCATATATAATTTTCATCCTGATCCGAAGGGCAGAGGAGATAATATTCTTTATTTCTTCTTCGGATTTTAACAGATACAGCTCTTTATCAATAAGATCACGGTGTGTTGCCTGAAATTCTTTACCTTCAACACTGGATGAAAATTCTGAAAACATTTCATTTGTTACTGCTGCAGCAAGGAGCCCGTCAAGCCCGAAATCATACTTTGCATTGTATTTTGAAAGAAGACGCAGGTATACACCATGCTTTATGATATCAATGCTTTCATCTATTTTCTGAAAAACGTTTTTACGTTTAAACAATTTTGAAAACAATCCCATGTTTCGTAAACTCCCAATAATGATGGCGTCATAAAAAATCTCCATCCACTGCGTTATAGCGGCTGTTCAGAAGTTCGACACACTACATGCATGCCTTTATTCCTGATCAACCATTATGCCTTGTATATAAAGATTTCTACTTAGCCATCGTTAGTATTTTTTACGATTTCATAAATAATGATGCTTCTGAAAAAATATAACCAATGCAATAAATAAATCATGCAATAATCCAATATCTACATGAATGTCAAATCTAAAAATGCTATTTGAAGTTATCAGGAATAGGGCATACATTCAGAATGTGGAGTTTCTGACCAATCTAATATCTCAGTTGATTGTGATTTTTAACGAGGCAATCATTTTTTAATAAAATCAATGTATATAACCCTATTTACAATAAATATTTACTTGCGGTTTTCAAACAATTTCTTTATAGTATCTTTTTTTATTATTTAATATATTAACAAATTTTTACAATTATAAATTAATAACAGAGAAAAGGTTTTATTGATAGATCAGAATAAAACAAATCGGGTGATAACAAAATGAAAGTATTAATTAGCGACAACCTTGGAGAAATCGGTGTTAAGATGTTTCAGGAAGAAGAAGGAATAGATGTTGATGTGAATACAGGCCTTCCTCCTGAGGAGTTAAAAAAAATAATCGGAGAATATGATGCACTTGTAATCCGTAGTGCTACAAAGGTAACTGAAGAGCTTCTTGAAGCTGCATCCAACCTTAAAGTCGTTGGCAGAGCTGGAATCGGTCTCGATAATGTGGACATAGCAGCTGCAACAAAACATGGAGTTGCGGTTATGAACACCCCCGGTGGCAATACAGTTACAACAGCAGAACATGCAGTTGCAATGATGATGGCACTTACGCGTAATATCCCGCAGGGAACTTCATCATTAAAAGAAGAACGCTGGGATAAAAAGAAATTACAGGGCCGTGAAGTGTACAACAAGACATACGGTGTTATCGGTTTTGGAAATATCGGTTCTATTGCTGCAGACCGTGCACGGGGTTTGAAAATGCGTGTAATTGTATATGATCCGGTAGTGACGGCTGAACATATTGAAAAGCTGGGTTTTGAATGTGTAACAATAGAAGAGCTATACAAACAGGCTGATTATATTACAATTCATGTACCGAAAATAAAACAGACAATCGGTATGATTAACAAAGATGCCTTTTCTCAAATGAAAGATGGCGTTATGCTGATCAATTGCGCAAGAGGCGGCATCATAAATGAAGCAGATCTTTATGATGCAGTTAAATCGGGCAAAGTTTCAGGAGCTGCACTGGATGTTTTTGAAACCGAACCTCCGGGAGATTCTCCGCTTTTTGAACTGGATAACATTATATGCACCCCTCATTTAGGGGCATCCACCCGTGAAGCCCAGACCAATGTTGCCGTAGCTGTAGCACAGCAGATAATTGCATACCTTAAAGAATCAACTATTATTAACGCCGTTAATGTGCCGTCGGTAACAGGTGATCTACTAGTAAAACTCAGTCCGTTCATATCAATAGCGGACCGGCTTGGGTGCCTGCTGTCTCAGCTAACTGAAGGAAAACTCCAGGAAATCACAATAGAGTATTCGGGGGAATTTCACGGTCTTGATCTTTCACCAGTATCGATATCAGTAATTAAAGGGCTTCTTACTCCGATGGTTGCTGATGCTGTAAACTCAATTAATGCACCGATTCTTGCAAAAGAGATGGGTATAAAGATTTCAGAATCAACCGGACTGGAATCATCTAACTATACAAATCTTATTACTGTAAAATTAAAAACAACCGAAATGACCAATACTGTTTCCGGAACCATATTCGGTAAAAATGATCTCAGAGTTGTCAAGATTAATGATTTCCGTTTAGAGGTGGTTCCCAGAGGTTATATTACAATGATTCACAACATTGATAAACCTGGAGCAATAGGAAGTATAGGAACTATTTTAGGTGAAAACAATATTAACATCCAGACAATGCAGGTAGGACAAACCAGTGAGGGTGGAAAAAATATCATTGTTCTACAGACCGACACCCCTGCTTCAAAAGAGGTATGTGCCAAACTGTGTGATCAATCTCTTGTCAAAAGTGTTTCATCTTTTGAACTGTAAAATCGGTTTACAGATTCCCAAAGGAGGATAATATGAAGATTAGGAGTAAAGGTTCAGGTTCAGATCAGGATGTCAATCCTGAATCAAAGACCTTGCCAATGGATTTTTCAACATTTATATTTTCATTAAATTCATCCGCACTTGTTCTTCTGGGCATTGTTGAAGATCCTGCAACCGGCGAAAAAGTTAAGAATATTCTGGCAGCCAAACAGACAATTGACATTCTTGGTATGATAGAGGAAAAAACACGGGGTAATTTAACCGATGATGAGAAGAGGCTTTTACAGAATATTCTAAGAGAGTTAAGGATTTTATATGTAAAGGAAACAAGCTGATATTTTTCTTTAATTCTCCTGTGTAATTTTTATATGCATATAATTCTAAAACGGCCCTTAATGAGCTCTAATAAAGTGCTGCTCTTTTTAGGGCCGTTAATATGTGTTTGGGTTATTGAATACATTGTAATGTACAACTGGAACAAGGAAATGAGTACGGATAACGGAAACATAAAAATTCTTTCACCGGCAAAGATAAACCTGTTTCTGTATGTAACCGGGAAAAGGCCTGACGGTTACCACAAATTGTTCACCCTTTTGTGCCAAATCAATCTATATGATGATATAGCCCTCGATTTTAAGGTAAAAGAAACGTCAGTCTCCTGCTCTCATCCGGGTATTCCCAACGATGAATCTAATCTGGCTCATAAATCGGCAACACTTTTTTATGAAGCATCTAAAATAAAAGGGAACGTTGGAATTACGATTGATAAAAAAATACCTGCAGGAGCAGGTCTTGGCGGGGGAAGCAGTAATGCGGCAACAGTTCTTAAAGCTATGAATGACTATTACAATTCACCATTATCAACTGATGAATTGATGTCAATAGGGCTTTCAATAG
>JABHLN010000170.1 GCA_018693105.1 Desulfobacterales bacterium
CTCTGACTTTCATCCACTAACTCCTAAACTAATATTTTAATATTCTATGAACTCAAATATTTATTTATATCTATATGTAATTCTACCCCGACTTAAATCATAGGGTGAAATTTCTACTGTAACCCTGTCTCCTGGTAAGATCTTGATAAAATGCATTCTCATTTTACCTGAGATATGAGCTAACAATACATGCTTGTTTTCGAGCTCAACTTTGAACATGGCATTAGGCAATGTCTCAAGTACTTTCCCGTCAACCTTAATAGGTTCTTCTTTTGCCATTGTTTTAAAAATCTCCTATCGATTTAGACTGTTTTAAGATCTGCCTTTTATCCTTTTGCTACCGGATCTTCCCAAAAAGCCTTCATAATTGCCGCTAATCAGGTGTGACTCTATTTGAGAAATGGTATCAATGGACACACCCACAACTATCAAAAGGGCAGTGCCCCCAAAATAAAACGGGACATTAAACTTACTCATTAAAAATGTTGGCAGAACACATACAGCAGACACATACAGGGCACCTCCAAGAGTAATTCTTGTCAATACTCTATCAATGTATTCGGATGTTCTTTTACCCGGCCTGATACCAGGAATATACCCGCCATTCTTTTTCATGTTTTCGGCGACATCTTCAGGGTTAAACTGTACTGCTGTGTAGAAAAAACAAAAGAAAATTATAAATCCTACATAAAGAAAATAATACCAGATTGTTCCGGGGCTAAACATAGCTGCCACGGTTGTCATAATCGGCAAATTGGTGAATTGTGCCAAAGTAGTCGGGAACATAATTATTGAAGATGCAAAAATCGGCGGTATAACGCCGGCAGTATTTATTTTTAATGGAAGATGAGAGGTTTGTCCCCCATACATTTTTCTACCAACCACACGTTTGGCATAATGCACAGGTATCCTTCGCTGTGCCTGTTCCATATAGATAATTGCAGCGATGACGGCAACCATGAGGATAATAAGAATAATAAGTACAAAAACCCCTATTTCTCCAGTTGTCATCAGCCGTACAGTGTTTCCCATGGCAGATGGCATCTGTGCAACAATACCTGCGAAAATAATCAAGGATATACCGTTTCCGATTCCTCTTTCAGTAATCTGCTCTCCCAGCCACATAATAAAGGATGTACCAGCAGTAAGCGTAATAATAGTAACCAGTCTGAATGCCCAGCCTGGATATGGAACAATCGCAACACCAGCCGGAGAAGTCATGGACTCAAGCCCCACACTGATACCCAAACCCTGGATAATACTTAGTATAACAGTTCCATAACGGGTATACTGGGTTTTCTTTTTTCGACCTGCGTCACCCTCTTTTTTAAGCTGTGCAAGATGAGGTACAACCACAGTCATCAGTTCTAAAATAATGGAAGCACTGATATAAGGCATAATTCCCAATGCAAATATGGAGAACCTCTCCAATGCGCCACCCGAGAACATATTGAACATGGAAAATAAGGTCCCCTGAGCTGAAGCAAAAAAAGATGAAAGAGCTGCACCGTCAACACCGGGTGTTGGGACATGAATCCCGACACGGTAAACAAACAACAATGCTAGTGTAATGAAAATCTTTCTTTTAAGCTCAGGAAGTTTAAATAAATTCTGATAGCTGTTCTCGATCATTTATAGGTCCCTTACATCACTTCTATTATATAGTTATTCAATACTTCCACCAGCGAATTCGATTTTTTCTTTGGCAATCTTGGAAACAAGAATATTTTTTAATTCAAATTTCTTGGTTATTTCACCCATACCAAGGATTTTAACACCATCAACACGCCCTTTTACCATACCGGCATCTCGTAAGGAATCAATATCAATCGTTGCGCCGTCTTCAAATCTATCCAGATCTGTTACATTTAGAATAGCATTGTTTGTTTTAAATATATTGAAAAAACCTCTTTTAGGAAGTCTTCTATAAATCGGCATCTGACCACCTTCAAATCCCGGTCTTACGTTACCGCCTGATCTTGCCTTTAGGCCTTTGTGCCCTCGGGTACTTGTTTTACCCATACCAGATCCTGGGCCTCGACCGACTTTTTTTCTGTTCTTTCTGGAACCGGGTGCAGGTGCTAAATCATGAAGCTGCATATTACACCTCCTCTACTTTAACAAGATGAGAAACTTTTTTAACCTGTCCCAGGATAACCGGGTCAGAGGTATGCTCCACACTATAATTCATTTTTCTCAACCCCAGAGAGCGAATAATCCGACGATGTTTTGCAGGTCTTCCTATTATGCTTTTAACTTGTGTAATTC
>JABHLN010000171.1 GCA_018693105.1 Desulfobacterales bacterium
TCTCCATCTACCGCGTTATAGCGGTTGGCCAGACGTTCGACAGACTACATGTATGTCTTCACGTCTGGCGAACCAATATGCCTTGTATATGAAGATTTCTACTTAGCCATCGTTAATACTTTTCACGAGTTCATCATAATTAAAAAATGTATAAAAAGAGTCTTTCCTCCAAATTTAACTCCTATATAATTCTTTCCATATTGATTTCGATTTTTGTTATATCTGTTACTATAACAGGATTTATGCTTTACAGATTCAATATGGATGTGCGTGAAAAAGACCAATTACATTTGCAAGGGTTGGCAAGCAATGTAAAAGGTTTTATTGATCATGCTTTCAGTTTGAATTATCTGCTTTCAATCAATCCTGTCATCATTAGAAGTATTATTGACGCTGACATAGATTGGAATAAACGTGTTGCAGTGTATGACAAAAATCACGATATTACGTCCGGTTTTGGAAAAGGAAGTGGGCACCCTCTTTTAACTGGAATTCAGAAAAGGTATGATTATTTTGAACTTCTATTTGTTCAGGATTCACAAGGCGATCAAACTGCAAGAAGTTACGGCAAGCTTGGGAAACGAGGGGAACGATGGTGGTATAAAAAAATTGCATCAGATAAGGTACCTAAACCTTTTATATCGAAATCTTACTACTCAATGACAGGGAATAAACCTGTTACATCAGCTTTTCATCCTGTTTTTGATAATCATTCTTTTGTTGGTATCATGGGTTCTGATATAAATTTTAATGTATTACAGGATATGGTAAATAACTACCTGTATTCAAGGGATCTGCATGCAATTGTTCTTGATAATAAGGGTGTGATAATAGCACATGAGGATCGTGATATTCTTCAAGGTCTGTATGACCTTAAGAACATGACAAAAAGGGTATTAAAGGTTGATACTTCAGGCAAATCCATTCAAAGTAATGCCGGATATCATCAAACAACCCAGGTAAAGCTTGAATGGAGTAACAGGTTTCCGGCCATTGTGAATGACTGCCTTAAGGGTAAGAGAGGATTTACGTCGGATGTTGTTTATTATGGCATAAACAGTACAGTATATTATGAATCTGTTTCTTTACCCGGGGAGGGAAGTGATGCTAATTATGCTGTAATGCTCATAAGGGATAACTCTTCAGTAAATAAGACAAAATTTACTATATGCACCATCGTTTTTATTTTTACACTGCTTACCATATTAATAACAATTCTTTTATTCAGGGCACGTTTCAATAAGATAGTTCTTGGTCCGGTACGGGCGCTGACTTCATCTATGGAGGATTCGGAGGTAGCCGGACATAAGGATGTTGAAATAAACTCAAGTGATGAGTTTCAGATCCTTGCAGGAACATATAATCGAATGCGACGAGATATGTTTTATACCAATGAACAGCTTGTGAAACTTAATAAAGAGCTGGAAGAAAGTGTTAAAGAGTGCCTGATTACTGAAGATGCACTGAAGGTAAGCGAAGAAAAACACAGGCTCCTTGTGGAAAACGCAAATGAAGGCATAATTATTGTTCAAAAAGAAAGAATAAAATATGCAAACCCCATAGCTGCCAAAATACTGAGCCAGGCAGGAAATATATCTTTAAAGTTAAATATACGGGATATAATTCATCCTGATGACCGTGATCTGGTTCTTGAAAGCTATAGAAAAAGGATAAAAGGAGAGACTCCACCGTCAACTTATACATTCAGAATTATAAACAAAGAAGGCAGTGTAATTATCTGGTGTGAAATAAATGCTGTAAAAGTTCAATGGGAAAATGAACCGGGAGTCCTCGCATTTATAAGGAATATTACAAAACAGAAAAAACTCGAAGAAAGTCTCCAGCATAGTCGTAAAATGGAAGCAATTGGAACTCTTTCCGGGGGTATTGCTCATGATTTTAACAATATGCTCGGGTCAATTGTTTTGAACGCGGAACTGGCATATGATGAGTTGCCACAGGAAACTGATGCGAGATATGCCCTGAGTCAGGTTCTGAAAGCAAGTAACAGAGCAAAAGATCTTGTCAAACCAACAACAGCTGATTTGGCTGTTTCATAAACTACTTTATCACCCTCACCTAACATCCATGACACTGAGCTTAGATTAATAATGGAGCCACTCTTATTTTTAATCATTCCATCAATAACTGCTT
>JABHLN010000018.1:0-40563 GCA_018693105.1 Desulfobacterales bacterium
AAAAAATATGGGTGCAGATACTTCATTGGCAAAAGCTACTGAAAAATTTAATCTCAATTTAAATAAGAACAATTTAAATAAATATTTAAAATATCTTAATAAATGACATACACCAGATATATGCCTGCCAAAACATCAAACGATTATCGATTTGATGTATTATTTCGCAATAGCTGTATCAAACAAAGAAAAAACTTGTACAAAGCGGTTGTTTTTTTTATGTTCAAAAAAAACCGAGTAGGAATATTAAATGGCATTGATTTTTTGTGCCTTTTGCCAAATCTTTATATAATTAATAATATATTATTCAGGAGATAAAAATGGCTGAGAACAACAACGACACCAAGTCATGTCCATATTGCAGCGAAACTATTAAATCAGAAGCAATTAAGTGCCGGTATTGTGGTGAAATGCTGGAGAACCATACAATACCGACAAACACACAACCAGAAGTAAAAGGAGTAGAACGTTCTGTCCATTTTAAAGGCAGCCCATCATTACTTATACTGACAGGTATTATTTTAAAAGCAATTGTCGGACTTACGGCAATATTTTTCATAGCTTTTTTCCCGTTAACCTGGCTTGGGGGCCTTGCAAATCTTAAAATTGTACTTTTATTCGGTCAATACCGTTTGTGGGTATCATTGATAATTACGTTCATCCCAATGTTAATAATCGCTTATAAGTTTTTTCAGGTAAAATCCATAATCTATTCAATAACAAATGACCGACTCGAATTTGAGACAGGAATATTTTCCAAAGAGATATCAAATCTTGATCTTTTCCGTATCAAAGATATTAATCTTAACCGCTCACTTATTGACAGAATTTTTGGAATAGGAACTATTTACCTTGTCACATCGGATACAACCCATCCTGAATTCGTACTTCACAAAATCAGGAAATCGCGGGATGTTTATGATATCCTTAAGCGGTTAAGCCTTGATGCGGATAAAAAAAGAGGAGTAATTCATTACGAGTAAATTCTACTCTTTTTAGAAAAATTAATATTTTTTGCGGTTCAGAGAAGAATTTTTATCATAGAACCTGGTAAATTGGGAAACAGGAAAATTTTACTTTATCATGAATAACAATAAGGTCCTTCTCATTCATCCCCCGGTTTCAAAACCATGCGAACCCCCTCCGGGTATAGCTAAACTTGCCGGAGCGCTTAAGAAATATCACATTGAGGTTAACATCATCGACTCCAATCTTGAAGGGATGATGTATCTAAACCAGCTCCCTCTCCAAGCAGACGATACATGGACTCACCGGGCGTTTTCACGAAGAAAGCAAAACCTTGAGATAATAAAGAGAACAAAAACATATCAAAACCCTGACAGATACAGGCAGGCAGTTTTCGAACTGAACCGTATACTTCAAATACACGGACGAAATGCAGGGGTCAATATAAGCCTTACAAATTACCAGCAGCCTGACCTTTCACCTGTCATAAGTAGTGACCTTATCACAGCATATAAATCTCATGAAAAAAATCTATTTTTCCCATATTTTGAAAAAAGATTACGGGAAGTAATTACTAATGATAATCCAGGCATTATCGGTTTCTCAGTGAACTTTTTAAATCAGGCTTTATGCGCATTTGCCATGGCCGGATATTTAAGAAAAGTAACAAGAAATATACAAATTATTATGGGCGGTGGTTTAATTACTTCATGGAAAAGACAGCCTGCCTGGATAAATCCTTTTGAAGAAATCATAGATCATTTAATAGCCGGCCCCGGTGAAGATGCAATTTTAGCTCTTGTTGGAAAAAAAAATTATGGGAAGGAAGGTAATGGTGAGGGATATCATGGAGAGGATTATCATAAAGACCACATTCTCCCTGATTTTGATAAATTAATATCAAATCAGTACCTGTCACCAGGATTGATTATCCCCTTCAGTGCATCATCCGGGTGTTACTGGGGGAAATGCTCATTCTGCCCTGAAACAGCGGAAAAAAATTTGTATGAGCAAACACCAAAAAAAATTGTAATATCACAGTTAAAACAACTTACAAACCGGTATAGTCCTGCTCTTATACATTTAACAGATAATACTTTAAGCCCGTCACTTTTAAAGGAAATGGCAATTGATCCGCCGGGTGCACCCTGGTATGGTTTTGCCAGAATAACCAATCACCTTACAGACATTGGTTTCTGCATGGCACTTAAAAAGTCCGGCTGTGTGATGCTGCAAATCGGCCTGGAATCAGGTTCTCAGAATGTAATAGATGCTTTCAAAAAAGGGATAGATTTAAAAATAGCAGAAAAGGCTTTGGCCTGTTTAAAACAGGCCGGAATTGCAACCTATGTTTATCTTCTATTTGGTACTCCAAGTGAGACTGAAACAGACGCATTAAAAACACTTGATTTTACCGCACAGCATTCGGACAACATATCTTTTTTGAATCTGTCGATATTTAACCTGCCTATATACAGTGAGGAAACAAATAGTTTGAATACATCTCATTTTTATGCCGGGGATCTATCATTCTATAAAAACTTCAATCACCCCTCGGGATGGAACCGCAATAAAGTGCGTGAGTTTCTGGATAAAAGATTCAAACGCCATCCGGCCATTGCTCCAATATTGAGAAATGATCCGCCGGTCTTCACATCAAACCACGCAGCGCTTTTTTGTATACATTAAACCCGGCCCGGAAAATTTTGATCATATTCATGCAGGTACCGGGTTCTATCTACTCGGCCTTATATTATGTGTTTTGAGTCCATGTCGAAGTGAGCTTTAGTTTGCATATCTTCCAACCTTCAGGAGTCTTCACTACTTTATTCGAATAATACCCGCCGACTGTAAAAATACTGTCAGCGTTGTAATGCTGTGCCTGCAGATATGCTTCATATGATGCTTCATCACCGTTAATATTTATAACATGGTTGGTAATAATATGCTGGGTTGATTCAAAAGTACCTACAAGAGTGAAGGCCTGATCAACCCATTCATCTGCTGAAATCTTTTTTGGACCTTCAATTTCCATAGATGTAAAATCAATTTCTACCTCATCAGTAAAACATGAGCGGTATAACTCCTTATCTCGCATATCAACACCTGTTGCATATTTTAAAGAAGTATCTGTGATTTCCATCCGGTCAACAAGCATTTGCAATTTTGTTTCGTCCATTATCCCTCCATATATTACATGTTTTGGGTATCAGTTCTTCCTTTTGTTATATTTATTAAAAATATAATATTGAGCTTAAATATTTCTTTTTATTAAATAAATGTATTAATAAACTGCACAAATACACATTTAAGGACTATGTTTCAACATTCATCAAGAACTTTTCTTACTATTTCAGCTATTTCATTTTTAGCAAAGGGCTTCATAATAAAATCCCGGATTCCCGAATCACGAACTTTTTCAGGAGTAATAAGTTGACTGTATCCACTGCAAAGAATAATTGGAATATCATCTCTAATATCCAAAAGCTCTCTTGACAACTCAATACCTGTCATAAAGGGCATTGTCATATCGGTAATAACAAGATTAAAATCTTCAGGACAACAGCGAAATAATTCAATTGTCTGTTTTGGATTTTTTGATGTTGTCACTTTATATCCCAATCGTTCTAGAGTCCTTTTCCCGGAGTCTAAAAGGTCTTCTTCGTCATCTATAAAAAGTATACTTTCATCTCCTGATCGAACAGGCTTTTTCTTTTCTTTCTTAAAAGTGCATTTCTTATCTGTTATTGGTAAAAGAACCTGAAAAACGGTTCCATTCCCTTCCCGACTATCAACTGTAATAGCTCCCCCTATGTTCATAACAATGCCGTGAACAACTGAAAGTCCTAACCCTGCACCTTTACCTGTTTGTTTTGTTGTAAAAAAGGGATCAAAAATACGATCAATATTTTTAGTTGGAATACCATGCCCACTGTCTTTAACTATCAGTTTTAAATACAAACCCTGTTCAAGCCCTGATATTTTTTGTTCTTTTCCAATATATTCATCATTTATTTTTATATTGAGAACTCCTCCCTTGTCTTCCATTGCATGAGCAGCATTTGTGCAAAGATTTAAAACAAGTTGCTGAATCTGTGTTGAATCAGCTTGGATAGAACCGGTATCATAAGGAACATCATATCTTATATCAATCGTAGAAGGGATAATGGACCTCAACATTTTTATTGTTTCAATAACAACGGGGCCAATATTAATTTCTTTATATTCAGCCGTAGATGCTCTACTGAACATTAATATCTGCTTAACAAGCTCTTTTGCACGGTGACTGCTTTTAAGCACCTGCTCTATGGAATACCTGCAATCAAAGTTTTCCGGCAATTCATCATATGCAAGTTCCGAATTCATAATAATGGAACTAAGAATATTATTGAAATCATGTGCAATGCCACCTGCGAGGGTTCCCAGAGCTTCCATTTTATGTGTCTGCTGAAGTGTTGCTTTAAGTTGTTCCTTTTCCTCCTCAGCAATTTTACGTTCAGTGATATCACGTGTAACTCCGTATATACCAACAGCTTTCCCATTCTCGTCAATCTCAAATGAACTTCTTATTTCAGTCCACATTAAAGATTTATCTTTTCGATATTGTTGTATTTCAAGAACTGCTGGTTTTTTATAATCACCTGTTCTCCGAGCCTCTATAAGGTTTTGATTAAAGACACGTTCAACCTCTTCCATTGATGAAGGAGGAACAAAATCAAACATAGTCAGTTTTTTAATATCATCCACCGGCCAATCCATCAGTTTCTCTATAGCAGGGCTCAAATATTTGAAATTAAAATCCATATCGAGGCTCCAGATAATATCATCTATATTTTCTGTCATTAACCGGTATTTATTTTCACTTTTTTCCAGCTCTTCCAATGCCTGTTTGAGCTTTGTTATGTCAATCCCTATATTCCATGACGCCCACCCAGGAATCGGATGTTCTTCAGAAAGGTTCGACCATAAAACTATTCTTTTTTTTCCGTCTTTCCGAGCTAGTGAAAATTCAAGATTCCTAAAATTTCCTTCCTCCTTTTTTATACTGGACTCAATTTTTTTTCTATACTGTTCATTAGGAATCATCATTTCTAATGCCTTAGAATTATCTATCACTTCTTCAGCTAAATAGCCTATTACATTTTCACATTCCCGATTCCAGACAATGATATTGCCTCCCTCACCGAAAGCAGCCACCATAACAGGCATATTCTGCACTACCAGCCGCATCCGCTCTTCACTTTCCCTGAAGTCTTTTTCAACCTTCTTCTGGTGTGTGATGTTTTGGGATTTTGTATAAACAAAAGTCTCTCCACTCAGTTCAATTATCCTTGATGAAACAACAAACAAAATACGTCTGCCTTCTTTTGACAATAAAGTAATTTCAATGTCGTCCATCTGTCCGGCTTTACGTAATATAGAAAAATATTCCTCAATCTCATATCGGTTTTCTATGATATCCAGATCAAGTAATTCCTTGTTAAGAATCTCTTCTTTTTTATACCCCAAAGTATCAAGAAAAGAATCGTTACATTCGATAATTTTGCTGTCTGACAATCGGGAAATTGTACTGGCATTTGGGCCTGACATAAAGACCTTGGTAAATTTTTCTTCGCTTAATCGTAAAGATTCTTCCAGTTCATTTAACCGGGCAGCTTTTTTTTCAAGCGCATCTACTCTAAGTTCAAGTTCTTCATATGTAGGCTTTTGGTACATGAAAACACCATAGTTTATAAATTAAGACGGATTGATTTATATCTTTTTTTAACTACCACCACAAAAGGTAATTATTTACAGGTGGATTTTATCTAATCTGACAACCTACAAAATAGCAATAATAATTCTTGATGGCGTCGTAAAAAGTCTCCATATACTGCGTTATAGAGTTTGGCCAGACGTTCGACATACTACATGTATGCCTTCACGCATAGCCAAACGCTATGCCTTGTATATGAAGATTTTTACTTAGCCATTGGTTATACTTTTTAAGAATTCATCATTCTTGATCGTTTTGTTAAAATATATACTTCTTCTTCGTTTTACTATCAATAAGGATTCAACATACTCCTTGCCTTCACTCCTGATCAACAGCTATTTGTAGTACTTGACCGGCTGCAGCCTTGTTACTTATCTATCTGCATTGGTTTTTATGAGTGATCATTCTTGATAAGTGAAAACATATTAGGACCTGAATTCAAAGATTAAAAGTCAATGATATTTTATCAGTTGTTAGACTTCCGGCTAAAACACGAAAAAACATAAACTAATTATACTACCTCTATTTGATTTCATAACACAATTGTGTTAACGTATTTATAATAAATTCAAGAAAAAACATAGTTCACCATATTTTTACTATGGGTTAAAACTGTCCAGCTCAATATATTTTATCAAAAATTTAAATAATAATAATGTTAAATTATTCCCTGCAATAATTTTTTTTGTCGAGGCATAAAATGAAAAATGTTCTGATAGCAGACGATGATCCTGTTTTTTTAAGACTTCTGGTAAATTCTCTTAAAGAGTATCAGCACGAATTTAAAGTATTAACAGCAAAAGACGGTAAGGAAGCAATGTTTGTTCTTTCAAACGAACCTATTTCCCTGTTGATCACTGATATAATAATGCCTGAAGTGGACGGGTTAGAACTACTTGCTTATGTAAGTGAAAACCATTCAGCTACTTCATGCTATGCAATGACAGCATACGGCACACCTGAAATAAAAAAACAGATCCCAAGAGATATTCTTAAATTCCTCAACAAACCGTTCCCCATGGACGAAATCGGCCCGGAAATATTAAAAACACTCAAAAAAGATACTCCGAGCGGACTTATTTTCGGAATATCAGTGACAAGTTTTCTTCTTATGCTCGAATTGGAAAAGAAAACATGTCTTTTTGAAGTCACCTTCCCAAATGAAACCAAAGGACTGGTATACTTCAAGAAAGGTGTTATACAAAATGCCGTGTATGAAGGTTTGAAAGGTGAAGAAGCTATTATTGCAATAATTGTTCAGGGTAAAGGCAAGTTCCGTTTCAAAACACTGACTGAAATAAAGATACCAATGCTTATAACCAAGGATCTTACCCAGTTGATAACAGAAGCAAAAAGTCAAAGCTTGAATAACAGCATTAATAATGAGGAAAATGATACACCTGATAACGACGGACCTGAAAATAAACTGAATCTTTCCGGAATATTTCATAAAATAGATGATGGTCAACGCGGAAAAATTATAGTTATGAATATTTCCCGTATAGGTATTCAATTTAAACTTGAAGTTCCCCATAGCTTCCATAAAGACGCGAAGCTTATACTTGAATTTACCCTTGACGATAAGCTCAAATCTGAAGTCAGTAAAGAGGTGGTTGTACAATCGGAGACAGACCTTTGTATAAATGCTGAGTTCAGTATAAAAAATCATTATGATAAGCTTGGCCCTTACCTGCTATTCAATAATCTCAGCAATCAGGAACTGTTTTAATAAATAAGACCCAAAAAATTATTACACCTCCAATACCCTGACCCCGTATATAGAATCTTTGATACTCTTCTTTTGACACCAATATATCTTTAAGATATACGTAATCATTCAGGAAATCTTTTTATACTTGAATGGAACTTTTCTGGAATTTTTCATATATTTCTAAAAAAATGGAGAAAAAGATGTCGAGCAGATGGGAAGTAATTGTAATCGGAGGAGGCCCCGGTGGGGCATTGGCAGCAAAAAAATGTGCTGAAAAAGGTCTTAGTACCCTTTTACTTGAAAAAAAGAAAATGCCGCGTGATAAATGCTGCTCAGGTATGGTCATGGGTACATGGATACAAGATATTATCAAAAAAGAATTCGGTGAATACCCGGATGACATGAAAAATGATACTGAAAATCTTAATGGATATGCTGTACATGTTCCAGGAGAGCCGGTTCAGGATCTGAATATCCATACTCCTGCAATCTGGAGAAAAATACTTGACACATGGATGTGCAAAAAGGCTGAAGAGCAAGGTGCTGAACTCCGGGATTCAATGCGGGTAACCAGCGTAAAAGAAATAGACGGCAAATGTATAGTAATTGTAAAAAAAGACGGAGAGCAAATCGAACTGGAGTCAGAATTTGTTATCGGAACTGACGGTGCCAATTCAGTTGTGAGAAGATCTTTGTTTCCTGACTTTAAGCCTAAGCGTCTTATCGGCTATCGTGAATGTTATGAAACACGAATCAATATGCCGGAAAATCGCTTCAATATAATTTCGCCGCTTAACAGGTTTCCGATTTTTTTTATTCATTATAAAAAGAATTATATGTTACTTGAGGGTATGGCCCTTGAAGGTATGCTTAACGAAACAATCGAAAATGCAAGACAATACCTGATCCAAAACCATGAAATGAAATCTGACATAAAGCCTTTATGGCGGGATGGCTGTGCTACTCACGTAATGTACAAAGAGCTTTCAACAAAAGTCTTTAGACCTGCAAAAGGTAATATATTAATTGGAGGAGATGCTGCGGGGATGAACATTCCGGTAACGGGTGAAGGTCTTGGAGCCTCTATAAAGAATGGATATGATGCAGCAATTGCAGTTATTGAATCAAAGAAAAGCGGCAAACCGGCCGAAGAAATCTATCTTAATGCCATTGATGAGCTTCTTGAAAAATACCATGACATATTTACTTATGGTCTCAGGGTCGGCAATGCATTAAAGAAAAAAGATTACAAGGAGTATTCAAAATCACTTGCAGAGTCCTGGGAATATGCCCTTACTATATTATAGACTGTATTTTTTTTCATTATTAGAATAATAATCTTTATATCTCGGAGGGGAAATGACCGGCAATAGAACATTACAGGATAACTGGCCTACGGGTACATGCTATGGATGCGGCCCTGCAAACCATAAAGGCCTTCAACTAAAAAGCAGCTGGTCAGATGACGGCCGGTTTATTATAGCAGCATACAAGGCAGATTTAATATACAATTCAGGGATGCCTGGTGTTATGTATGGGGGTACAATTGCATCTCTTATCGACTGTCATAGTATCTGGGCAGCCATGGCTTTTGGATACAGATTTGAAAACAGGGAAATGGGAAGTGAACCTACTTTCGCCTTTGTGACAGGAGAGCTGAATATAAAGTACATTAAACCGACACCTCTTGATAAAACTATTCACCTGAAAGCCTGGGTTGAAGGTGATATCGGTAAAAAAACCAAGGTATTATGTGAACTAGGACCTGAAGGTGATATCACAGCAACCGGAAAGGTAACTGCCGTAAGGATTTAATTATCATCCCGCGATCATACTACAATCATGGAAAACCAAATTTATATCCATTTCACCATGTACTTGCAGCCCAAAATGTCAATTTTTTATTCTTTATTAACCAAAAACCAGGATTGAAGAACATGGTTCAATAATACATCAAATACCAACACAAAAGATCACAATACAATGAGCGGTATATTTTTTTACCCGTTTATTTTTTTCAATAGCCAGGCCATGTTTCGGCCAAGAGTCTTCATTGTATTAATACCTTCATCATCAGAAGCAACTTCACCCTTATCCTGACCAATGCCCATATTCCAGTAGCTGGACCCCGGAATTATCATCTGATTGATGGTAAAGAAGTGGTTTATGGTGTCGAAAGCATGTATGGATCCTGCTCTTCGTACTGCGACAACCGCCGCACCGGCTTTTCGCATGAAATGATAGTTGTTTGCAATAGCAACCATGCCGGCACGATCAATGAGTGCTTTTATTTCCGTGGTAACATCTGCAAAATATGTCGGCGAGCCTAAAATAATACCGTCAGCGACGAGCATCTTGTCAATGCATTCATTTAAAAAATCTTTATCCTGAGCACAATGATGATTATTATTAGTGAAGCAACTCATGCAGGCTATACACCCTCCAAGCTTCTTTCCTGCTAATTGTACAATTTCCGTTTCAATATCTTCTTTATTAAGTTCCTCAAAAACATTGCCTATCAAGACATTTGTATTCCCTTGCTTTCTTGGGCTTCCGTTAAATGCAACAACTTTCATAGATATTTACTCCTCTCATAGAAAATAATACTAATTATAAAATTGATGAACTATTAAAAAGTATAACCGATGGCTAAGTAATAATATCCACCTACACTTTTTTTGATTTACGCAGGATGCTTCTTCTTTGGAAACCTAGTATTTTCATTATAATCCAACCGATTATCTTCATGGCCCTACCTTCAAACTCTTTTACTACATCTTCAAGGAGTTCCTGGACAGGTAATTGCTGAGGACAGGCATCTTCACATTGACCGCAATTTTCACACTGAGATGCAAAGCCGGTGTTTCCAGAACCGGAGGAATCTCCCAAACGGGAAAGATAAAATATTTTTGATGAATTATCGTTAAAAAGATATTTGTTGTTATAGAACTCAAAACAGGATGGTATGTCAACTCCTGCAGGACATGGCATACAATAGCGACAGCCGGTACACCCCACTTTTGTCAGCTCCATATATTTATCTGCTACTCTTTCAACTATCTTCAATTCTTTATCAGTAAGCGATTCCGGTGTAGCTTCATCGGCAATACGAATATTTTCTTCAATATGTTCTTCCACATTCATGCCTGAAAGAACAACTGTAACCTCGGGATGGTCCCATACCCAACGAAGAGCCCATTCGGCCGGAGATCGCTTGACTTCAGCCTCATCCCATATTGCCTGAACCGAAGGCGGCACTCTGCCTGCTATATTCCCGCCCCTTAAAGGTTCCATAATAACTACACCTAATCCTTTTGCTGCAGCATATTCAAGCCCTTCAGTACCCGCCTGAATATTCTCGTCAAGATAGTTATACTGGATCTGGCACATATCCCAGTCATAATCATCAACAATTTCCTTAAATGCCTCTTTATCTCCATGAAACGAAAAACCTGTATGACTTATTCTTCCATCCGCTTTTGCCTTATCAAGAAAATCACATACGTCCATTTCTTTCAGCTGTTTCCACAAGTTACCGCTAAGGCCATGGCAAAGGTAGTAATCGATCTGTTTTGTATTAAGATTATTGAGCTGAACATTTATGACCTTGTCCATATCATCCCGTGATTTAACATATAATGACGTTAATTTTGTGGCCAGCTTGACCTTTTCCCGATATCCGTCAGTCAATGCCCTACCGAGAAAAGTCTCGCTGCCCCCCAGATGATAAGGTATGGCAGTATCAAGATAGTTAACACCATTATCTATAGCATGGCGAACTTGCTCAGTAGCTCTCTCTTCATCAATTTTTCTTTTTTTTTGGGGTAGACGCATACATCCAAAGCCAAGTATTGAAAGTTCATCTCCTGTTTTTTCCATCTTGCGATATAACATAAACTTTCTCCTTTTTCTCAGTATTGTTTCCTTCTAAACCGTACTGAGACTTGTTAACGTTAAATGCATATACTATTTAAGAGCTACATTATTCGGTGATATGGTCGAAACACAAAGAAATACAGGTTTATCGGGATTTGCTTTATGAATGGGGATTTTTACACAGAGTATATAAATATGTCAATATTCAAATAGACACATCATATTTAATTTATTCAGGTGTTTAGTGAGTTCAGACTATAATGACACTTTTTTACAGGGCAATCATACGCCAAAAGATTAAAATAAAGGTTCGATGAATCAGACCACTACTATTATAGATCTAACCACCGAACCAAAAGGTTTATTGAGAATAATTCTATCTGACCCTGAGAGCTGGATCCCCAAGAAGAGTGTACACATCAAGCTCAATTTGAGCCCCTCCTATTTCGGAGAGTTTTTCAAGCGATCGGAGTACAATATCTCCAAGTACCGGCTCTTTATCCACAAGCATCGCTTTCATAAATTCTTTTCCAAGAACCAGTGCATGTGAATTATTGGAAAGTCCGGTTGGTGCCCACACCGCGATTGCACCGCCACTATCGTGCATAACAAGGCTCTCTCCAAGGTTGTCATACCCGGGCCAGGTGAACTTGTTCACAAGGCAGGTCAGAGCTGTCAACACAGGCAGCCTGTCTCCGTTGTTAAGAAGCGGCATATCAAATGATGTCAACAACCCATCATACCACCCATAAACCCCTATGAGGTAAGGTGCACCATGACCGATATAGTTTATCAAAAGAGCACCATTGTTAAACCCGTTTAATGTAAGGTTCTTAGCCTGGTTGAAAGTGTAATCCGACATATATACCTTACTGATTGAGTACTCAGGTGATATCATGGAGGCCAGAAGATCACTGTTTGCAGTGAAATCCCCTCCAGGCTCCGGATTATCGGCAATCATCATCACATTACCGGACCACGGGCCATTTTCATAGTCAATTATTTTATTGATCATCATGCCCAGTTCATCAGGCGTTATTACCGGCAACCGCCCAACTGCCATTTCCGGGACTCCGTCACCTCCCATGACATCCCCATACCGGTTGTCTGATGCAAAAAGGCCGTCCGGGGTTCCCACCATCATTGCCGGAATTAAATTATCATCAAAACCTTCTATATTTTTATAGTCATATGTACCGTTACCGGCCAGAAGTACATATTCTGGAGCGTTGTCCCAGTTAGAATACGCATACGCAAGAAATGACCTTATCGCATGCGGTGTGGCAACACCGTTGTTAAACTCATCATAAATATCTTCAAGGGAGACTACCATTGTATCAAGTCCCTGCCCGCTTCGATAATACGCAAGCTCCCATGCAATATCCGTAAGAAATGATGGAGATATAATCACATAATCTGCCCTGTTTGAAGAATCCGCCAGATTGGAAGGAACATCCGCAAACGCATTATCCACTGAAATTACTGCATCCCCGGTAACAGCCAGATAAACCGATTCAGAAGATGATGTGTCAAAACCAACCATGTAACCGTTTTCTCCGGTTTCAATGTATTTTACGTCAATAAACACAGGCCTTTCAGGGTTAGTAATATCAAAAACCATAATATCAGAATCTGAAAAACCACTCACTATAATAACGCTTTCATTTCCGGAAAATATCAGGGTGTCATCATGGGCCGTATACAGGCTTTGATATTCCAGTTCAATAGAATCAACAGTTATATAATCGAATCCAATACCGGTATCAGTTACTCCGGATATTTCCACAGTATTCTCACCTTCTTTCATTAGTGCCTGATCAAAAGGAATGACAATAGTCTCCATATCTGTTCCATCCCATCGGGCATCACCAACCACCTCACCATTCAAATATACAAAAACATGATGTTCCATCTCTATCTCAGTTTCAAAAACAGCCCGGAGCATAATTGAAAGACTGGCCGTATTCAATACTTCCGAAACACCGTAAGTATAAACCGTAAAAGGAGTTTTATAGATGTATGGATCATCGGGATCGGGGTAATCACTCCAGACCTCATCCCACATCCAGTTATCCACTTCAGGATCAGTTGAATAATCCAGCATTGAAAAGATATCCTTCTCTTCATGAACCTTTCTTGTGAAAGTCTGATAATCTGTGGCCGATACAGGGGCTTTGCCTTTTACGGCCTTCATTTTAAGACCTTTTCCCATATCAAGCCAGTAGATATTATCCGATGCATATATGCTTTCAATCGATTGGCCATAAAAATATATGCCGGAATTGTCCCGGACATTATGCCAGGCTACATCATCTCCCTTGTTACTCATGGAAAACCGTTTTTTCTTTATCATTTTTCTGACGTTCTTTAATGATATATCGAATAACTCGGAAATCAATGAAGCATCCAGGTAATACAATCCGTCCTCTTGAACCGGTATTTTCACCCGATCTCCAACTCTTTTCAATTTTCTATTTTTTGAAGCCTTCCGGGCTTTGTGAGCAGCCTTTAGACGCCCCTTTCCTATTTTAGCCTTGGGATTTGATTTCTTTTTGAATCTTTTATCACCCAGCAACGGCTGGTTTTCTTCGATACCGGACTCAGCTACAGTAACTGAAAACGGGCCGTAAGAACGTTTTTTCCCACCAAATTCCAGCTCCACAAGTTTATACTTATAAGTACTACCCACAAGTGCCGTATTATCAATAAATGTGTACACACCTCCCTGGGGGGAATGAATAAGTCCCGGAAGCAGTTTCTCATTCAAACGCTGAAATTTCCTCTTAGAGCCTGATTTACGATGTTTATTTTTTTCCTTAAAATCCGATTTACGATAAAGGTGAAAACCTAATGTTCCGATTTCTGAAGCTGTTTTCCACTCAACAACCACATCGTTATCCGAGGCATATGCTTTAAAGGAAGATATAACCACAGCAGTAACAACCGCTTCTATGCTAAGGGATTTTGTTCCGTAAACCCAATCTTCTGGTTCGTCACTATCCAGTCCGTCAGTTACCCTTCGAATAACCTCACCCGGTTCTATAATTCCAATGTTGCCGTTCTCATCTTCGTCATCAACATTTCTGAAAGCATTATCCAGCCATATCTCCCCGGTAACAGCATCTTGATCATCACTCTTAAAATCAATACTGTTGTTTATCAGTGTGCTCCATGCCACAAAATCAACTATTGTTTCTGTTTCGTCATACAGAGATATCTGGTCAGCAGGATCGGCGTCTCCGGGATCACCTAGAAGATCTGGGTAAGCTTCCGGACATGGTGGGTCTTCTACATCCGGCGGCAACGGAGGGGTGCCGGTAATGAATGCATATAAAACATACTCCCCTGAAATAGAGTCATATTTCTCCTCGTAAAATTCCATAACAATTTCAGACATAATTACTATATAAATCTTTTCCCCCGGACCGAGAAGAATATCCAAACTGTCGAATTGAGGGATAGTATAACTAAAATCGTCCCCGTCTCCTACAGTATAACCGGTAACATTTACGCTTTCTCCTGATGCATTATATAGCTGGACATATTCAGGATCCCAATAACATGAATCCGGATCCGGATCATAATCGACAACAACCTGATCAGGATGAAACATGACCTCATTGATTACAATCGGGGGCGCATTAAACAAAGCTGTATCAGTCTTGTTATCATTCGAAGGATCGATGTCTCCGTCCGTACAATCTTCATAGGAAACCGTCAGGCCATCCCTGTGGGAAGCCTCCAAAAGGTTGTTATCTACAGTATAAACACCGCTGAATGCTGCCGCCATCAACGGATTTGAATTAAAAGAGATATCAGTCCGGTCAGCGCTCAAGTTATTGTCAAGTGTCAGTTGAGTGTCGGAATCCACACTTACCACGGAATAGATCCCCACATCAGGTCCCGTGGCAATAACAAACTTGTCACCGGGTGATACTTCAGAAAGAAAAGCGGATGAAGCTGATGTGACTATTGCAGAACCGTTCGTTGTGATCAGATCGTTTTTTCGATTCATATATATACCGGAACCTGTAAAGATTTCCGTCATAAGAATAGTTTCAGAATCGCCTGTATCACTTGTTATAGTAACTGGCATTGTACCGCCGCAGGTGTATGAATTATCTTCAACCTTTATAAAAACCGGCTGTCCCGCTTTATATATATCTATATCAAGAGTGCCTGCACCGTTAGTAAAATAAACCCTCCCTGCATCATTTTTTGTAAACAAAAGAGCAGTGTCGGTATAATCAGTACCGTTATATGTAAAAGTTACGGTTACAATTCCCTGATCCAGATCTTCCCAAAGACCATCTTCCGGGTCGGCTGTTCCGTCATGGATCTTTGCATCAAGGCCGCCGGTTAAAAAGAATATACCGGTATCAGGCCCGGTTTCAGTTAGTGTAACGGTCTGGGCATCGGAACCTGTAAGTACAACCTGAATGGTATTTACAGTGTTTGGGTCAGTGTTAGAATCATAGTGATATACGGTAACATAAATCTTGTCACTATCTACAGGGTCAGTAAATATACAATACTCTCCAGTATGGCTTCTGTCAGCTCTTGTAAACTGGATAAAAGGCACCCCGGACCCTAAAATAACAGCATCATCCGTGTAAGTGTCTGATGCGGCATTTGTATATGAATAAATGATTGTCTGACCTGAATACCCTTCAAGATTATCGTCATCATCATTTCCCATGGTTTCGGTTACTATAAGTTGATCTCCAGGATATGTAGTAAACGTTATAATATCCCCGTCGGAAGGTGAATCTTCATATAGTGTGAAATTAATTCCATCTGCTGTAGATATATATTCTATTCCGGCTGTTACATCCGGATGATTTCCTCCTGAAATACTACCAAAAACATCCCATGTACCGGTTGCGCTGTCATAAGTAAGGGTCCAGTCCTCCCCCTCAGTGATAATCGAAGTACCAACATATGAGATCCAGCCGTTTTGTAAGTCAGACGAAACAGGCTTACTGGAACCTCCAAAGTTTGTAAAAACCCCGGAAGCGGGTCCTGATTCGGTAAGGGTAACAATCTCGTCATCGCCTGTGGCAGGATTGGTTACAGTAACTATTACAGTTTCAACAACATTGGAATCTGTGTTGGCAAAGACATCCTTTAGGTAAAGATATATATCGTCTCCGGCTGAATAAAAATCAACCTGATCGTGATTAATATCAATGAAATACATTTCCGGCTCACCGTTTGATTTTATAACATCACCAAAATTAATCGGGTCGTTTTCAGTTAGGAAATCAAGATCTGTCATGAAATCTTTTTGAAGTGGATTTGTATTTGATGCACTTGTTGAAAAGACAAACCCCACCGGTGAATTAGGCATCAGAACCTGATTTCCCGAAAGGTCATTAAATGCGGTCATAGGTACCTGTATATCTATAAACCAGTCACCGGTGCCGTCATTGACCTCTCTTACACGGGTATGTGAAAGACTACCTGTTGTTCCAATATTATCGGCTGTAAATTCTTCAACTTTTGCAGCTACAGGGTCCACTATTTCCTGACTATTGCTGTTGTCGTAAAGAATCTGAAGCTGATCGTATTTGTTATTACCCTGTGCAAAGGAGCCGTTAAGGTCAATCCAAAACTCCTTATAACCGTCACCATCTACATCGAGAAGTACATTCCAGTGATAGCTGGTAAAATCGGTCTTATTGGCCTGTGTCCCGGAACGTGGATCTCCGCTTAAACGCATTGTAAATAAAACATAATCATCTTCAAGTGACAGAGGATCATTAATATCATAGGGTGTTCCACCGTCAAAATAACCGTAGGAAGGTGTATCAAATGGTCCGGGATCGGAAGTACTCGAACCGGAAGCAAGGTCAATTGAAGAAGGAGATACAGCTGCACCGCCATTTGAGCTATCTGATGAACCTTCCTCATCAGAAACAGGAGCACCGTTAAAAGTATAGGGAATTGTAAACCCTGAGGGGGGTTCAAAATTCGACCAGTCGGTTGCCGTGTCAGTAAATGATGCTTCTGCTTTAAACGGAAACAGGATAGTAATAATCAAAAATGATAAGATTGTCGGTATCCATGTTTTTTTCAATATATTTGTAATCATAGTTTTCACCTGTACTATTAAAAACTTACTTAACAGTCTGTTATACATTATATTCAAAAACCCACCCGGTATCAATACGATATCAAAAAGATTCAAATTATGAAGACCCGAACTATAAAGATCAGAACTATGTTTTGAAACCATATTAAATTTAGATTTAAGCTGTCCTTTAAACATTGTGTCCCTATGAGACATTTTCAAGGAGCAAATAATTTATTCAAAATTGTTAAAATCGCACTTCTGAATAAATAAAGCTTAAATATTGTCACCTTAATATTCTTTTTATTCACATAGTTAACCATTCCATATTTGAAACTTTTCTTTAAACTTGAATAGAATTTTACATTTTTAAAAAGTTCTCTGTTATTTATCAAAAACCTAATAAAGCCTATAAGATATTAATGCATAAAACATGCCACTAAAAGAAGCATATACATTAATACCCAACAACTTAATCCTATCATTTTGTATTTTTTATAGATTCACTTCTTTTAATGCATTAATGGGGGTATAGTTAAGAGCATGTTAAAACTTTTATTCTACATCATTCTTGTCGCAACACCTTAAAGTTACATTAAATTAATAGATAACTACAAATAGTTGCACCTGCGAATTACAATTATTGTAGTATGTGCCGGGGCTTATTTTATCAGAAGTCTTAAAACAAAAATGAATAAAGCATCTAAATATTTATGAAGAACCAGCATTAATTGAATATGTTTTTACATTCAAAACTTAGAGAAAAGTAAACAATTGTTCTAACAAGTAACCATCTCTATTATGTATTTTCCGGGCCCTAAAATTCGACCGTGAGATGCTGCAACCTCATCTCATGTACCGGTTAATATTTGACATAAAATCTGGTGACAGTTATATATTCTATCATAAAATTACAAGTTCTTATCATTTATCTTAAACGCATATCACATAATAAATTTAATGGTTATTTTCAAAGGCAACTTCGATAAAGGAGAATACGATGTTATATAGAAAAATGAAAAAGACAGGAGACAAACTTTCCGTACTTGGTTTTGGCTGTATGCGTCTCCCTCAGAAAATAGATGATAAAGGTGCAGTAAAAATTGATGAGAAGCTTGCTACCAGACAGCTTAGATATGCAATAGATTGTGGTGTTAATTATGTCGACACTGCTATTCCCTACCATATGGGAGAAAGCGAACCTTTTCTTGGTCGAGCGCTATCTGATGGGTATAGAGAAAAAGTGAAGATAGCCACAAAACTTCCACCGTGGTTAGTCAAAACAAGAGAAGATATGGATAGATTTCTTGATGATCAGCTAGAAAGACTAAAAACTGATAGTATTGATTATTATCTCGTTCACGGACTCGACGGCAATATTTGGGAAAAAATGAAAAGCCTCGATGTATTCGGTTTCCTTGATAAGGCAAAAGAAGAAGGCCGCATTACGAATGCAGGATTTTCCTTCCACGGTGATAAAGATGCCTTTAAAAAAATCATAGATGACTATGATTGGGATTTTTGCCAAATTCAGTACAATTATCTTGATGAAAACAATCAGGCTGGAAAAGAAGGGCTTGAATATGCATTCTCAAAAGACGTTGGAGTTATCATAATGGAACCGCTTCGTGGAGGAAATCTTGCAAGGAAAGTCCCGGCTCAGATTGAATCCATCTGGAACGAAGCAGAAATAAAAAGATCACCTGCTGAATGGGCTCTCAGATGGGTATGGAATCACCCTGAAGTCGCCTCGGTACTTTCGGGAATGAATGAAGACGAACATGTAGAGGAAAATATTAGAATAGCTAATGAGGCATATCCCGAATCCCTGACAGAAAAAGAACACCAACTTGTTAAAAGGGTTGAAGAAACCTATAGAAAACTCATGAAAGCCGGTTGTACCGGATGCCAGTACTGCATGCCCTGCCCGTCCGGTGTGGACATTCCAACCTGTCTTGAAGTATACGACAATCTGCATATGTTTGGTGATGAAATAACTGCGAAGTTAGTTTATTTCACACGTGTTGCAGGTGGCCAGGACGGAGAGCCTGCAAACGCTTCTCTATGTGAAAACTGCGGCCAGTGTGAAGATGCCTGCCCACAGAAGCTTCCAATTCAGGAGCTTCTTGAAAAAGTTACTATTGAACTAGAAGAAAGCGGCTCAAGCCCGCAGGCCGGTTTAGGAGATGCCTATGAAATATTCAAAGATGCAGGATTTCTTGCAATTAAAGATGATAAAACAGAAGAATAAGGAGGTATTATTAAAAGTTATTTCATTCGGTAAACTTTCTCATTTCAAAGATGCATACCTGTAACAGGTATGCAGATCAGATTTTTTATCCAAATATGTTAATAAACGCAAGAATAGTTAATAACGTTGAAGCTGACAGCCCTATTAAACCAAATATAATAGGTTGTTTATAAACAATTGTATCAATGTCATGGTTTGCGGAACCAAGTTTATCTACAATCGGTTGAGTAGCAAACCATGTATTCATTTTTTCTTCCAATGTTTTTAATTGTGAAGCGGCAAAAAGCAAAAACAAGCCAATAACCAGGCTTAAAAAACCTACAATTTTTCCAAGTATTGCCATGAAATTTAATAAAATATCAATCAATGCTGAATATTTACCCGGATTAATAAAGATCCCGGCAAAATTACCTGTATCGAGTCTAAAAAATAAAAAAAACAGGACAATAATTGAACCGATTATCAAGGACAAACCGGCTAAGACGTTGTGGCGATAGGCAAATTTATCAGTTTGAATATATTTATCCAAATGAACCAGGTTTTTTTCAACATCAAAATATCTGTTAAATATTTTGCCTAAACTCAAAGTTAGACCAGGTGAAAATAATAGCAGAACAGATAAGGCAATACCGGAAAAACCAAAAACAAGAGTTAATATCTCAACCGTCTGAAAAACAATTTCCCATAATATGTCCATTACCATATCCCCCGGTTGTTATTAAAATTTAACTACAAAGACAAAATCGATTTTGATAGAAACAGTCCTGCTAATTTTAATTATCAGTTTGGTAATATTTCAGTTTTTATAGGACTTGAATAAAAATACACGTTTTAAAGGTCATTTAACTAAACAGAACGGGTTTAATTTGGAATCGAAATTCACATAATCGAAATTAAAAGAAGATGTTATTAACACAGCTCATTAAATATTAATATATTGAGTATCAAATTTCTAAAAAGATGACAATAATGATTTTACTCTCGGCCAGAATGACCACGAAAGGTATCCCCCATCGTTAGAAGAATAAATTCACATTAACCCAAGCTTCTGTCCAATTGATAGGCCGAACTTTTCCAAAAACCCCAGCTTCCAGTATGATCCTGCATTTTCGATTTTGTCCAGTGATGCGATCATTTCTTTTGAATATTCATCCATACACGAGAAAAAGTCCGGATCCCTTCTATTTCTAAAATATGAACTGCAAAAGAACTCCATCAAAGAATTCAAAGAAATTATACCTCCCTTTCTTTTCTCCTGGAAACCTTCCCAATTACGAAGATGTTCTTCCGACCGGAAGAAATTCATCGTACTTCATGAGTAAGCCCATTTCATCGCCCATCTTCCAATTGGAACAGAGACATAACCTATAAGACCTTCGGGTTCTTCTCCGATAATCTTTCCGTCCTTAACTTCAACCCGAATAGACTCACCACAGTCAAGACATACCGAATCGATTCTTATTGTCTTTCCAGGAAAAAGCCAGCAGACCGCCAGCGATTCAAACGCTCACTGGCCGAACCACTTCTGCATACCGTCAATTGTCAAGCGGTATTGAGTCGGGAGATTGTTAAAAGGCGCAAATGATACGATAGTGTCTGTTTTTGGATATAGCCATCCAGGGAAACCAAATGTTGAGAAGAGTTCATGAAGAGCTCTTCTGCCTTCTGAAGGAGGCACTCCAAGTTCGTTAGCGATTTCCGTATAGTGTGGAGCCTGTCCGGTGGAGATCAACCGCTCTATTATTATATTAAACGTCTGGTCCAACTGGCTTGTTTCCGGCATGTTTTTATCCTCCCCTGATATAAAAAATTGATATAAAAATTTGATATCAAAAAGAAAAAACAACCCAAGATACTTGAAGAAAGAATTATTAGAAGTGATTAATTATAAATGTTTTTTATATTTTGGTATCAAATATCTTTGGAGATAACAATATTAATTTTATAGCACCAGGTCTTTAGCTATTCCTTCAAACGCCCTGTAGCAGCCACCATTTTTTTAACATTGATCCCCTTGTTGTAATATTCAGGACCGGCTGATGATATTCGCCATGCATTAGTGGGACAGATATTAATACACCCACAGCATCCTATACACAGTTCATCATTATATTTTATCTCTTCAACATTGGTAATAGCTCCGGAAGGACACATGACAACACAAAAATTACAATTTGTACAATCCTCTTTAATAAAAGTCCGTTTCCCCAATGCCCCCTTTGGTCCGTTCCTTTTTCCTGAAACACCTATCCAGTGAAAAAGGCTCAAGGGATTAAAGAACAGCGTTCTTTCCCTTACCCCTCCCACCATATTTTTTCCAATAAATGATTCAACACGAGCTAATGATTTTTCATCAGGTTTAGTTTTCTGATTTACCCAGGCGAACCATTTTGCCAGAGGAATGTAGCTTGTCCTGGACCTTATGACCAGATGATTAACAAGATCAATATTCTTTTCAGACAACAATCGTCCTGCTACAAAGGATGTATTAGCAGGAGCGCCTGAACATGTAATAATTGCAAGGGCTTTCTTATTAACAGGCTGTATAGGCATATTGTCTATAAAATCTCTTACAGGAACAGGGACATAAAAGGCATAAACCGGAAATACAAAGAGAAATAAATCTGATTGGTAACTTTCATCTGTAGGCGACAGGATAGAGCAGGCTGTTACATTATAATTATTTTTTGAAAGAACATTACAGGCTCTTTCAACGCATGCAAATGAATTACCGGTCTGACTATACCAGAAAACCGTAACCTTTTGATTCTCTTCCCCCATGATTTTCCCCTTAATAATATTATTGGAATTGTCCTTGAAAATATTCCCTAAATCTCTATCAATATCAAGAAATATTTCAATATATTTACTTTTTTCTATTAATACTTTATTCTCTGGTTATTTTAGCAAAATAAAACCAAATACTTTCATGAAAGAACTGAACATGTTTGGGCTGAATTATGACACCTCCCCATTTTAAAACCGCCATAAAATATTTTGATTATCTTGCAAAAAAATTTCCTGTCATGTGTGCCAGTGATGAATTCCATTTTCTCCCAAGGGCTGAAAAAGCCTCAGATTATTACGACAAATTAGATAACCTTGAAGCAGAATCACTTTTCGAAACGATTAATGTACTAAAAGAGTTTCAAAAAGATTTTTCATGTATGGCAGATAATGAAAACGATCTTGAAAATCTTATCGATCTCGAATTATTAAAGGCAAATATTGCCGGAGTTCTTATAGAGCTTGAAAGAAATCTTTCCTGGCAGCACAACCCCTTGCTGTATATAAAAATCGCTTTCATAGGATTGGATCATGCATTAACAAAACCTTTTTCAGATCCTGAAGAATTGATTGAAAGAACAATCTCCCGCTCACATAAAATTCCCGGATTAATGACCCAGGCAGTTAATAATATAACGACAATCTCTGATACATATTATCATGCCGCCATAGCAATGCTTGAAGATTGTGAAATATATCTTTCTGAAACTGTCAAAAATATACCGGTAGGTAAAAGCAGGGATCTGGTCACTGCACTTAAAACTATCGCATCATCCCTTATATCCTTTAAAAAATTCCTTGGCTCAATTAAACCTGTTCAACATCGGGAGTTCAGCGAAACATCACTAAAATCAAACCTTAAGGATCATTTTTTATCTTCGAAAAGTCCGGACGAAATCTATATGATTGCCGTTGATGAACGACAGAGCATTTCAATTGAATTAGAAAAGCTTAGATCACAAATCGATCCCGGGAAATCATGGCAGGAACTGTATAGCTCATTTTATCCATCAGAAGCAAAAAACAAAGACCTGTTTTCCCTATACAGGGGCGAGATGGAAAAAATGCTGCAATTCTTTAACGAGAAGGGTTTGGGAAAGGATATTCTCTTTTCACCGGTAGAAATAGAAGAAACGCCTGCCTATCTCAGGTCTGTTCGCGGCACAGCATCTTTTGGAGCTGCCTTCAGCACCGATAAAAGGGAAAAAAGTTACTTCTATATCTCTATTCCTCAGCCCGGACAAAAAAAACCGGAAGAAGCAGACAATCTCGAAAAAAGATTTAATCGTGAATACAAATTTCTCACAGCCCATGAGATAGTACCCGGCCATCATTTGCTGGATTCTGTTCGAAGGCGGATAAAAAACCCGATTCGACGGCAAATAGAATCTCCTCTCTTTTATGAAGGATGGGCAACCTATGCTGAATCGCTATTGATAAAATACGGATATGTCGATACCCCGATTGAAAAACTTGTTTATTACAAGAGAAGGCTTTGGAGATCGGCCCGATGTATCATAGACTCAGGCATGCCTTCCGGCAAAATAAAAAAAGACAATGCAGTCGTACTATTAACCGCCTCAGGGTTTTCACAAAAGGAAGCTGAAAACCAGATATATCGTTTTCAGTTGAATCCCGGTTATCAATTATGCTACAGCTTAGGGCAATATGAAATAAGTAAATTACAAGAAGCATACGGCCACCTTATGCCGGATGAACTATTTCACGCCTTCTTGCTGGAGGGAGGACAGCTTCCATTCCATTTGATTGAAAAAAGACTCCAGTCTATTAATTCCGGTTTTATTAAAGGGAGATAATAATGAAAGATTTTTTAGGCTACCATTCAGAATGGAACCTCGGCAGTCCCGGAGGATGGGATTATCAAAGGATCACCCAGATTATCGGAAAAGCTGTCTGGAAAAAACTCAATAACATTAAACCTGCAGGTGTAAATCTTGATTTTGATCACCCCACATTGTTTCCGGTATACGGTTTTATTGAAATACTTGTTGAAGCACATCGTGCAAGAGAAGGAAGCAACCCGGGCCTTATCGCAGTAATTGCCGAGGAAGAAACCCTTGAAGATGTTACGGAAAATATAAATCTTGCAAAACACCTGAACAAAATCGAAGGCATCTCAGGCATTCTGGCCGCCCCCCATGAACTGGAATTGAGTAAAGGAAATGTTTGCTATAGAGGTAGGCCCATATCAATTATTTTTATGGACTTTAATACAGATGTACTACTGGCTCAACACCGCATTCACAACCTTGCCCCCCTCCTCCAGGCAGTTAGGGAAGGCAGAGTAATCAATCCTCGTGGTACAGAACCGATTAATGTCAAAAGCATGTTCGAAGTTGTAGGACAATATGAGAATCGTTTCCACAGTGAAACTGTACAGCGAACACCCTGGACACGACAATTTTATCCCCGGGCCACCGAAGGACCAAAAAATGAGAAAATAGATAACCTAATAGAATGGACTTTATCTAAATGGGACAATCTGGTGCTTAAACCCGAAAGAGGTTATTCCGGCTATGGAGTAAGGGTTGGAGGAGTAAACAAAGACCCTGAAGAAGCTGTAAAAAGGGCCATGAGAGACGAGGCCTATATTGTTCAGGAAAAAATACCACTCCCGCTTTGGGCCGAAGACATACCGGTTCTTGAATCAGATAATATATGCCTCAACAGATTTCAGACAGATTTTCGCTGTCTTATTGGACCAAAAGGACTGATTGGATTCCTTGGCAGATATGGTGATGTACCAACAAATGTAGGGAGCGGAGGAGGTGTTCAGCCTCTGGCTATCCTTAATTCCGATATGAGCGTGCGTGATGCGGTCAAACGTGTAAATGAAGCAATAATGAGCATTGGATACGATGACCTTGCTGAAGTTATGGAGATGCAGGGGAAAATGGCTATGGAACATGACTTTACCTATCTTCTGGGACCAATAAAAATTGCCATGAGGCCAAGAATAATAACTCTTAACCAGATTGAATCCCTGAAAAAATATGGGGAAAATTTATGGTCCGACTGTCTTTTACTCGAAAGAATGTGGCTCGATGGAGAACTGAATGATATTGTCAATATCGAGGAAGAAGAACTTGAAATCACTCGATTTCAACCATGGGGAGGCTCACCTGCAATTATCGCATCGGACGGACTGTTCAGTTTCGGAGCAAACCCGGAGTAATTATGAGTTTTAAAATCGACCCCGATTGGTGGAAAACCATGTTCGATGAAGTATATCTTCTTACGGATGCCAGATCTGTTTGCGATGAAGATATTACCAGAAAGGAAGTTGATGTTGTTTGCGAACTGCTTCAATTGAATTTTGATCACGATATAATGGATCTTTGCGGGGGTCACGGGCGACATTCCTTTGAATTATATTCAAGGGGATACAAAAATTGCACTATACTTGATTATTCTAAATATTTAATTGAACATGCCATGGTTCAGGCTTCTGAAAATAACTACAACATTAAGTTCATTAGGTCTGATGCACGAAACACAGGTATTCCTACAGAAAGTTTTGACCATCTGCTTATTATGGGAAATTCCATGGGGTACATTCCTGAGAAAAAAGCAGATATTCACATCCTTGAAGAGGCCTATCGAATGCTGCGCCCTGGCGGGTGGATTCTGGTTGATGTTACAAACGGCACAGCTATCAAAAACGCATTTAATCCAAATGCATGGCATGAGATCGGTGAAGATATTATAGTATGCAGACAACGTGAATTATTAAACGACCGAATCAATGCCCGTGAAATAGTTCTAAGCAGGAAAAAGGGATTAATTCGTGACAGAAATTACAGGATAAGGCTTTACGATTCTGAAAGCCTATCTATGATTCTTGAAAATTCAGGATATAAAAAAGTATCTATCCATAAGGGGATAGAAATGCATAGGGCAAAAGGAGATTATGGTTTCATGAATCATCGTATGATTGCAACCGGTCAGAAAGTATAGAAGAATAGAAGAGTTCGGATGTTCTTGAAATATTATGCCATATCCTTCATAATAATATTGGAGAAAACTTAATGAGCACAATACGACAAAAGATGATACTGGCACTTGAAGAAAAGCAGATGACTGCAAAAGAGCTTTCAAAAGAGCTGAAAGTTTCGGAAAAAGACATATATACTCACCTTTCACATATACAAAAAACGATAAAACCCCAGAAAAAGAAGCTTCTGGTTGAACCTTTCCAGTGTCTGGTATGCGATTTTGTTTTCAAAGAAAGAAAGCGTCTAACACGCCCGGGCCGTTGCCCTGAATGCAAACAGGGGCATATCAGCCCCGCAGCATACCAAATCAAGTAACCGGAATATCATAATGAAAAAATTCGATTTTGATATATTAATAAACCGTAAAGGTACTGACAGCCTAAAGTGGGGGCTTTATAAGTCGAACGACATTACGCCTCACTGGGTGGCTGATATGGACTTTCGGTCGCCTCCTGCAATTATCGATGCACTTCACCAACGTGTTGAACATGGCATTTTCGGTTATTCCCTGCCACCTGTGGAACTTAAAGAAGTAATAATAAAAAGGATGGATGAGCTTTATGGATGGAAGATTGAACATGATTGGATAGTATGGCTTCCGGGCCTTGTGACCGGTCTTAATGCGGCTTGCAGGGCGATAGGTGAGAAAAACGATGATGTCTTAACCACTGTCCCCATATATCCCCCCTTTCTTTCAGCTCCGAAAAACTCGGGAAAAAATCTTGTTACTATTCCCATGACAGATAACGGCATATACTGGGAAATTGATTTTGACAGACTGGAAAAGGCGATTAGTCTGAAAACAAAGCTGTTCCTTCTTTGCAACCCGCACAACCCTGTTGGTCGTGTTTTCAAAAAAGAAGAACTTACAAAATTGGCTGAAATCTGTGACAGGCACGGGATTTTTATATGCTCCGATGAGATCCATTGTGAACTGGTTCTGGATAAAGACTTAAAGCACATACCAACAGCGACACTGGATAATGAGATTGCCCACCGAACAATAACTCTTATGGCGCCCAGCAAGACTTTCAATATACCGGGAATAGGTGCTTCATTTGCAATAATATCCAATAGAAAAATCCGGAAAAGTTTCAAACAGGTTATAGACGGTATTGTACCCCATGTATCTTTTTTCGGGTTTACATCCATGCTCTCAGCCTTCAGGGACTGTGAGGACTGGCACATAGAATTGCTTGAGTACCTGAGGAAAAACCGTGACATTATTGAAAATGCTTTAAAAAACTTTCCAGGTGTTTCCATGCATCATGTGGAAGCAACTTACCTTTCATGGATTAATACATTGAACTCAGGTATAAAGGATCCTGCATCTTTCTTTGAAGAAGCAGGCGTAGGACTTTTTGACGGCAAATTCTTTAAAGGCCCAGGTTATGTCCGTATGAATTTTGCCTGCCCTAAAAGTATGCTTGAGGAAAGCCTTGAAAAAATGCGGCTCGCCCTTGAGAATCGATTATAATAAAATATAAGGAGACCTTTGAAAAATGTAAATTTTTGTTCAAGTTCAAGAAAGGCGAAAATTTTAACCAAAGGAATACATTGAGTATTTCGAGGATTAAAATTTGAGCCTGACGAAGAAATTGGACAAAAAGGGACATTATGCAAAGGTCTCAAAGGAAGAAAATTGTTTATAGTTGCAGACAACATTCAAATTACAAATAAGCTATTAGAAAAAGCGGTTAGAAAGGAAGATCCTTATCCGATACAGCAGTTGGTAAAAAAATGTGAATCAGCAGGTGCGGAGGCTATTGATATCAATTCCGGGCCTGTAAGTCAAAACCCCGGAAAGATGGCTTTTCTCGTTCAAGTAATCCAGGATGTTACTGATCTTCCTGTCCTTTTGGACTCTGCAAATCCGAAAGCGATAGAGGCAGGACTTAAGGCAAGCAATAAAACTGCAATAATCAACGGTGTCTCTCTGGAACCTGTGAAACTTGAATCAATCCTTCCCCTTGCAAAAGAATATGGTACAGATATCATAGGGTATCTATTAAACCCCGATAGTAGTGTGCCACCGGATATGACCGGACGTCTTAATGTTGCGGTGGAACTATTTGAAAAATGTCTTGATGCAGGAATCGATACGGAAAAGCTTATAATTGATCCCATAGTTGCTCCGGTAATATGGCAGGACGGTAATATTCAGGACATGGAAGTTTTAAACGTCATAAGGCAGCTCCCGGACCTACTGGGCTTCCCGGTAAGAACCATTGCAGGATTATCGAACCTTACTACAGGCAAAGGTATTAAAGAAAAAAAACTACTTCTGGAAAGAACCTATCTGCCGATGCTTGCAGCATCGGGACTTAATTATATTCTTATGAATGTATTTCATTTGGAATCGGTAAAAACAGCTGTTGCTTGCAGAGAATTGATGAGCAACGGAATATTTACCTGGGAAAGTGTTTAATCAATGCTTAAAAACCACAAACTCATCATTGAATATGATGGCAGCGCCTATCATGGATGGCAGCGCCAGAAAGAAGATATAACAATTCAGGCAGAGATAGAAAAAGCCCTTTCTATAATGACCAGACAAAAAGTCACCCTTCATAGTTCAGGAAGAACTGATGCAGGTGTTCATGCCTATGGTCAGGCGGCACATTTTTTATGTGATACAAACCTGAATTCGGAAATTTTTCAAAAAGGGCTAAACAGCCTTCTGCCCGACGATATTATTATCAGGGAATGCACGGAAGTGGATGAAAATTTTCATGCAAGGTATAATGCGAGAAGTAAAACATACGGGTATAGAATACTAAACAGGGAACTTCCTGCCGCAATCTATAGAAATTATGCCTGGTATATAAGAAAAGAACTTGATGTAAAAAAAATGCAGTCCGCTGCAAACCATATTATAGGCGAACATGATTTCAAAGCATTTGAAGGGACCGGAAGTCCAAGAGTACATACAATAAGGAATGTGACTGCTGCCTGCTTTTCAAAAGAGGAAGATAGTTATATTGTCTTTGAGATCGAAGCAAACGGTTTTCTGAGATATATGGTAAGAAATATCGTGGGAAGCCTTGTGGATGTTGGCCTGTACAAAACCACTCCTGATGATTTCAAAAGGATCCTTTTATCTAAAAATCGCAATCAGGCAGGGCTGACGGCTCCTCCTCAGGGGCTGTTTTTAATAAAGGTTGATTATATATAGCGCCCGTCCAGAAACGACTAATTCGGCCGGTTTCCGGGCATACACTATCTAACCAGAATCACTCCTCATTTTCTTTATCTTCTTATTGTAAAAGTCATTAAGAGATTTTCTGTTCAACATTCCAATTAATGAACTGTGATCGTCTTCCATTACTACCGGAAGACTGTCGATATTTTTCATTGTCAATTTTTCATGAACGGTATTCAGATCTTCTGACGGAGTAGTATAAATTATATCGGTTGTACAAAGGTCCTGCATAACAACAAGCGCCTCAATCTCAGGGGTAAAAAGGACACCTCTTATATCAGTGCTTGAAAAAATCCCTGCCATTTTGTCATTTTTATCCATGACAGGGAAATAATGCTGTTTTGTTCCTGAAAAAAAACTTTTAAACTCTAAAAAAGTCATATGCTGGGGAACACGGGCAACATCCTTTATAAGGTGATTAAGGTCATGAACCGTCATCGCCCTCATGATATCAACCATTATTTCCCCTGAATGAGCAGGAGAATCGATCTTTCTCTTCACCTGTTTCTCATAAATAGACCACTTTTGTGAAAGGAGATAGCATAAAGAGCATACAAGGAGACTTGGAAGAAGAAGATGATATGAGTTTGTCATCTCGCTGACAAAAATTATTGTAGAGATCGGTGTATTGGAAACAGCAGTAAAAAAACCGGCCATACCGACAATTACAAATGCACCGGGGTGGGTTACAATACCTGGCATAAGTGAATGAAATATAATTCCTATAACACCACCCATTGCTCCGCCGATGACAACTGACGGACCGAAAACACCACCACTACCACCTGATCCTATGGAAAATGAGGTAGTAAATATTTTTCCAATTGCAAGAATAAGTAATACCTGCACGGAAAGTTCAATGGGAAACCCTTCAATCGGTGTCTGTGTTATTGCATGTTGAATATAGCCGTATCCGAACGCAAGAGTAAATGGAAAAAAGAAACCGATTGTTCCTGTACAAAGTCCACCCACAGCAGGCTTGAAATGATTTGGTATTTTTAATGATTTGAATATTTTAGTAATACCGTAAAAGGATTTTATATAAAAAATCCCGGTAAGGACAAGAACAAATGATAAAATGATATAAGGTCCGAGCTCTAAGGGGTTTCGAAACACAAAATCAGGTGCTTCAAAAAGAGATCCCCAGCCGCATACGAGACAAAAAATACAATACGCAACAACAGATGAAATCCCTGCAGGGATGATTACTTCGGATTCAAACTCAGGGTCTCTATACAATACTTCTGCTGCAAAAAGAGCCCCTGCAAGCGGGGCCCTGAATATACTCCCTACACCCGCGCCAATCCCTGCAGCCATCATTATTCTGCGATCACGATTGGATAGTTTCATTTTTGTAGCTAAAAACGAGCCAAATCCGGCTCCAATCTGTGCTATCGGGCCTTCTCTTCCACCGGATCCACCGGTAGTAAGAGTTATTGATGAAGCAATGGTTTTAATAATCGGAACAATACCTCTAATATGCCCACCCTTTGTATGATACGCATCAATAGCGGCATCCGTACCATGGCCTTCAGCTTCCGGGGCAAATGTGTATACAAGCCAACCGCTGACAAGCCCGCCCAAAGCAGGTAAAAAAAGAAGCATCCACCGATTCGAGGGTAATACAGGCTTTAAGAGCCCTGATTCCTCACCAGCAGGAGATGGAGGACGGTAGCCGGCAATTAAATCCATGAAATAATGCATACCCAGGCTGCACAGATAATGAAAAACAATTGAACCCAGCCCTGCAATAACCCCGATAATGATAAAGTATGACAGCCATCTGCCGGCCTTGGCCAGATTTTCACGGTTATCAATACCGGTCAAAGATTTTATGCTGTTTCTGAGGCGTAAAATAAATTTCATTCTATTTCAAATCGTGATTAACTATTAAAAAGTATAAATAATGACTAAGTAGAAATCTTCATACAAAAGGCATAGCGTTTGGATAGGCGTGAAGGCATACATGTAGTATGTCGAACTTCTTATCAACCTCTATAACGCAGTAGATGGAGACTTTTTACGACGCCATCAAATCTTCAACCCCTTTGAGAATGATATCAAACAGTTCCTCAACATCATCAATTTCTAAGCATGAAAAAGCGACCCTTAAATTATGTTTGCCAAGAGCAATAAGGCCAACACCGTACTTATCAAGAAGGTGGACACGCAAAGATTCAGCTTCAACGGTCTTTAGTTTGATGCACATAAAATATCCCGAATTAAAAGGATAAACATCCCATGCATCACGGTATTTCTGATTTAAAAGGACCTCTTTTACCCTCAAAGCACGTGCTTTCAGAATCTCATATTTTTCTTCTTTCTCTGCAGGGTATTTTTCATCCATCATGGATTTTAATACAATAGACTGCCCGATATGGGAAGCATTTGAGATGTTCCCCCTTACGCAACCGGCTGTTTTCCTTTCAAGGGCGTCATATAGTTTACCGGAATCACCGAGAACTGGATTACCATAAGTAATAAAACCAACACGAAGGCCCCATACGTAATTTTCCTTAGTTGCTCCGTCAAGTTTGACAGCAAGCAGCCTTTCATGCCGATCGCATATAAGTGAAAAAAGAGATTCCTTTAATGTTTCCTCTTCATAAAAAAGACCAAAATAG
This sequence comes from Desulfobacterales bacterium, assembly GCA_018693105.1. Taxonomy (GTDB): domain Bacteria; phylum Desulfobacterota; class Desulfobacteria; order Desulfobacterales; family SURF-7; genus JABHLN01. The sequence continues at coordinate 32,263 of JABHLN010000018.1, forward strand.
GCATCATCGCATACGGCAATTACATTTGTACCGTCTTCTGCAATTCCTGTTAGGATATCTGCGATCCTTTTCCCCTCTTCAGTTGTTATAGTATAACCGGTCGGATTATGGGGGAAATTCAAAAGAACAATTATCTTATCACGTTTTGAAGCTTCTTCCTTTAGCTTTTTCTCAAACGCATCAAGATTATATCCTCCATTTTCATTGAAGATGGAATAGTTTGATATAGTTGCTCCCTTCCTGACACTTAAAATCATATTATAGTTTCCCCAGAACATATCCGGAAGAATTACAACATCACCCGGATCAATCCACACATCGGCAAAAACACTTATTGCATGAGTTATTCCGGAGACGACAACAGGGAGACTATTTTGTTTCCCTGATAATGACGGATTCTTTTCAAGAAGAGATTTATTCCACAAATTCCGTATATCAGGCAATCCAAATGAAGGGGCATAGGTCAAGGATTCCCTGGACTCAAAATCACCCATAATATCCATAACTGAGGAAAAATGCATAATCCCGCCCTTTTCCATGGCAATACCGATAGTTGCATTTATTTTATGAGCCTTTTCTTTTGCCTCGGCACTCTGGAGTAATATTCCTTTTGGGAAAAACAGATTTTTCCCTATTTCAGAGAGCATTGAAAAAATTTGCGGGTTTGCCTCTTGAATATCCTGATTAAGTTGCTGTGCTATTTCATTCATATTATTTTTCCTGTATAAAAAGTAATAAATTCAAGATAAAAATATACGTTCAATGGACTTTAAGTATTCACCCTATAATGGAGTTAGATCTCCGGCATATTAATATACAAACACCTGAATTATTAGCCGCTAATCATCACTAATTATAGTGGTTTATTCATTTATTGTGTGTTTTGCTCTTAACTCAACATATTATTAACACAATAAATTCAAGTCAAATAGAATAGCAAAGATGATTCCTGTTGTAAATTATTAATTGACCAATGAGGGGAAAATTTTATTTCTGAAATATTTTGAATGATGGATTAGATTTTCAGGTTATTTTTTTTACTGAAAAAAATGTACCGTAAGATACAGTCTTAGAGACCTTTTGGATAAGGTTAATTATTACCTGATTTCTCAATCAGTGAAGATTCAACCCGCCATATGCTTATAACCATAAAACACTCAATGTATTCATAGGGTTAATACAGCTATGGCGGGATAGGTTGCCCGGTGTGAAAAACCGGTATTTTAGATTGAAACTTGAATAAAATTGAACGTTTCCCGAAGTTCTCTCTAATTATCCCGGTTTATACGAATTATAATATTATGCCCCACCGCGTTTTGAAGCTTTAAGTGGATTAAGTTTAACCTTCTTTTCTGTAGATTCAACTTTAACATGAGTCGCAAGGTTGCAATTCCCGTTTTTCCACTTTGCTACAGGTTCCGGGCATGCTTTACAGTACCAGCCTGAAGATAATTCTGTAGTCCGTTTACAGCCTTCACATTCTTCAATTACCTGGTGACATACACCACCGTTATAGGAGCATCCGCTTGAAGTCATAAAGGGACATTCCACATCTTTTTTAATCGTTGTACAAATCATTTTAATACCTCTAAAGTTATATTATATATTGCAAAATAATAGGGGCTGATGTAATTGCCCCCTTTACGCTATAAAAAATTTCATTCTTTTAATTGTATTTAAAAAACTTGTCAAGAAAAATATTATTATTAGTAAAAAAAAGAACTCTTGATTTTAAATATAAAAATTGGCAATTTGACTGTTTAGAGACTTGTTCTTAATATAAACTAAAGATAAACAAAAAATCCGCATTTTTATAAGGTAAAATATATATGATCATCCAAGACGCAATTGAAGTCCTGAAAATTGAAGCCGACGCAATACTTAAACTCATTGACCGAATCGACGGTAATTTTACAAAAATGGTCGAGATGATTTACAACTCTGACGGCCGTGTAATTATTGGGGGCATCGGCAAGTCAGGTATAATAGGCCAGAAAATTGTTGCTACCCTTAACAGTACCGGCTCAAGATCAATATTTCTTCATCCGGTTGAAGCAATGCATGGTGACCTTGGAATTGTATGTAAAAATGATATATTCCTTGCCCTTTCAAATAGCGGGGAAACGGATGAAATAAACATACTTGTTCCGGCCATAAAGGAAATTGGGTGTCCTGTTATAGCATTTACCGGAAATATCGAATCCTCACTTGCAAAAAGCAGTGATATTGTAATAGATGTAAGCGTTGACAAAGAAGCTTGCCCGCTAGGACTTGCCCCGACAGCAAGCACGACAGCAGTGTTGGCAATGGGTGATGCCCTTGCTGTTGCCCTGATTAATAAGAAAAAGTTTAAATCAAGCGATTTTAAAAAAATTCATCCCGGGGGTCTACTTGGCCAGAGGCTTTCATCAAAGGTAACGGAAATAATGTTACCGGAAGATTCAGTTCCGTGGGTTTCTAATAATTCATCATTCCAGGAAGCTATTGAAATAATGAACCGGTTTGAGCTTGGAGTGACACTTATTCTCGATTCAGAGAAAAATCTTAAGGGAATAATTACTGATGGAGATATTCGACGTCTTGTTGCAGAGAAAAAAGTATTAGATAGCCTCTCGACTGAAGATGTAATGACAAAAGGCCCTCTGACAGTCGCAAGTAACATGCCTGTTTATGACGCGCTGAATATTATGGAACAGCACCAGATAACTGTACTTCCGGTAATAAACAAACGAGGACAGGTTAAAGGAATCATTCACCTTCACGATATCCTCGGAAAGGGTGCATTCAAATTCAACGGTTAATTATACTTTGATGGCGTCGTAAAAAGTCTCCATCTACTGCGTTATAGCTGTTGATCAGAGGTTCGACATACTACATGTATGCCTTGTATATGAAGCTTTTTACTTAGCCATCGGTTATGCTTTTTACGAGTCCATCATACTTTGAATATCTAAATATCTATATCTAATAGATACAGCCTGATATACGAAGAAGGATATATGTAAAAGACTTATATTTCATTACTGAGGGGGTATTATGATAGATACTTCTATTGACACGACAGTACTAACACTCGGCGAAGCAAAAATAACATCACCAATTCAAACAAGAGAGATAGACAAACACCATTTTATATCTGATGATGATAAAGTTCTTATATATATTAAAAGCAAGATAATTAAAGAATTTAATGAAGAAAAAGTCCCTATACCCGCCTTCGAGCTCGCAGGTCCGAGGAGTAAAATATACTTTGATCCAAGCAAGGTAAGATGTGCTATTGCAACATGCGGCGGACTTTGCCCGGGTCTCAACGATATCATACGCTCTATAGTGCTGGAACTTTATCACGGTTATGGTGTAAGGAATATCTATGGTATAAAATATGGTCTTCAGGGTTTTATACCCAAGTATGGTCATGATGTTGTTGATATGACACCGGATATGGTCGTCAATATTCTCGATATGGGGGGGACGATCTTAGGTTCTTCAAGAGGACCACAGGAAATAGAAGAAATAATCGACTCACTTGAAAGAATGAATATCGGTATCCTTTTTATGATAGGCGGTGATGGAACCCTTATGGCCGCAACTAAAATTGCCGGCGCCATAGATGAGCGAGGTCTTAAAACAAGCATTATCGGAATCCCCAAAACTATTGATAATGACATATATTTTATTGCAAAATCCTTCGGCTTTGACACTGCCGTGGAAGTGGCAACAAGTGCAATAAAAGGTGCCCATAATGAGGCTGAAGGATACCCCAACGGTATAGGACTAATAAAACTGATGGGCAGGCATTCGGGTTATATAGCTTCAACAGCTGTCCTGGCACAACAGGACGTTAACTTTGTACTTATCCCTGAAATAGATTTTGACATTGAAGGACCTGAAGGGTTTCTTGCCGAACTTGAAAAAAGACTTAGAGATAGAAAACATTCCGTGATTGTTGTTGCCGAGGGAGCAGGTCAGAAATACTTCGAAGGTAAAGATGATGAATGGGATGCATCAGGAAATTTGAAGCTGAAAGACATCGGAGTGTATCTTAAAGAAAGAATTGCAGACCATTTTAATAAAAAAAATATTGAAATATCGCTCAAGTACATTGACCCAAGTTATATGATTAGAAGCCTTCCTGCAAATGCTAATGACAGCGTATTCTGCGGATTCCTGGGGCGTGATGCAGTCCATGCCGGAATGGCAGGTAAAACAAAGATACTTATAGGCCACTGGAACAACCATTTCGTTCATGTCCCCATGGAACTATCAGCAGGCAAGCGCAAAAATGTTACTCCTGACGGAAAACTGTGGAGAACAGTACTTGAATCAACCGGTCAGGGGCATCTAAAAAACGATTAGAAGCTATCTCAAAAAAAGGTTAGGGTTCCTGGCAAGGCACAAAGTGGCGAGAAAGCGGAGCCGCTGTAGTATGTGAGCATTTAGAGCCGCTTTGTAACGCCGCCAGGGTACTTGGATTTATTTTGAGAGCTTCTACTACAGGTGTTTGCATATAACAGCAGTATGTTTGCCTGCGGCACCTTTATTTGACATTACAGCCCTTCTTGCTAAGTCCCCTATACTATCAGCCTCTTTTTTATTTAAAAGATAATACCTGACTTTTTCAGTAAGGTCATGCCCATTTTCGACCTGAATCCCGCCCTTAAACTGTTCAAGAAGATCTTTTGCTCCAAGGAAATCATCCATATAAGGGCCATAAATTACAGGTTTGCCCCATACTGCTGCTTCAAGTACGTTCTGGCCTCCAAGCGGTACAAGGCTTCCACCACAAAATGCGATGGTAGCTATGCTGTACAAATCCTGAAGTTCACCGATTGTATTAACAATAACTACAGGCGATTTTCTCTCTGCTACTTTGAGTTCAGTGAAAAGCTGGCATTGACACCCATACTCCCTGACAATTGTTTCTACTTGATGAGTTCTTTCTATATGCCTTGGAGCGATCACAAGAATTGTATCAGGAAAATCCTTAAGAACCTCCATATATGTATCAAGTATTATTTTCTCTTCACCTTTTCTTGTACTACCTGCTACAAAAACGGTTTCTCCGCCTTTTAAATTAAAAATACCCTTCATTTTCAGATTAATTTCAGGAATTGTCTGGCGAACAAGAAGATCATATTTGGCATTTCCGTTCACTTCAACTCTTTCAAGAGGGGCTCCGATTTTCCGGATTCGCTCGGCATCTTCCTTTCCAATCATGCTGAATGCATCGATACAACTTAAAGTATATTTCATTAATTGTTTAATTAATATGTATTTTCTTATTGAACGAACCGAAATCCTGCCATTAACTATCATAGTTCTGATGCCCATTTTATGTGCCTGAACCAGCCAGTTCGGCCAGATTTCAGTTTCAATACATACCAGTATATCAGGTTTAAATGCCGATAGCGATTTTCTAACAGATAAAATAAAATCAACAGGCGCATAGACAAAAGTAACATTTCCTTTAAAACTTTTAATGGATAGTTCATGCCCTGCAGTTGTTGTTGTTGAAACGATTATTTCACATTCAGGAAGTTGACTGTTTATTGATTCAATAATGGCGCCTGCAACCTTTACTTCTCCTACCGAAGCAGCATGTAGCCATATCCTGGGTACCCCTGAAATCGATGCTGCAGGCACATTTATATATATCCCCAGCCGTTGCAGAAGTCCTTTTCTGTGCTTACCGGTAATTAATGAGTAAAGAAGAAAAAAAGGGAACAATAATAGAAAAAGGATCGATCCGGTAAAAACATATAATAGGTAAGGAATATTCATTAATAATGTTAATAAGATTTAATTAAGATCCAGTTCAAGAAATTTTTTACCTTTTATTTTAAGTAGATACAGCTCCTTTTGCGGGTCTCCTTTTTCGTCAAAGGAGGTATAGCCTGTTACCCCCCAAAAGCCGTTCATATTAATCAGTTCGTCCTTTATTGCATTTCTGTATCCTATATCCGAGCGGCTTATCAATTCAAAAAGTATCATTGCAGTATCATAAGCAACCGCTTCAATAAAGCCCGGTTTTTCATCAAAAGCATATTCAAAGGTTTTAACAAATTCTCTCACCATTTCAAAAGAGCTTTCAGCAAAAAATACTTCCGGTATTATTGCACCCTGGACATGCTGTCTTGCCATTTCAATCAGCCGGTTCGAATGCCATAAGTTTGTTCCAAGAAGAGTTACATCCTTAACATCATGGAATGCCAGCTGGGGAAGGATAAGCCCGACCTTTTCAGGACCGTCAGGTATAAATACAGCATCAAAATCTACTATCGCCTCAGGCTCTTCATCTACTTCTGCATCCTCACCTTCCTCATTTTCGGATTCTGAAAAAACTATGCTTATTTCATCCTGGTTTAGATATATAATCCTGTGTAAACCTGATATTAAATCAACCCCTTTTATCTCAATATCAACGGTAAATTCATCATCCAATTTTTCCCCGATCTGGTTTTCGTCTTCTAATTTTTTGTCATCAGATTTTTCATAGCCCACCTGTTTACGAATACTATCAGCAATCCTGGCATCAATATGCAGGTTATATGTCTCCTTAATATAAACTGTTATCGCATTATTCATTTCACCGGCTTTTTTCAAGTCTTCAGGAATTTCATAATAAAGCCCGGCTAACTTTTTTATTTGGTCAGCAAAATCTCCACCCCCATGGGCATCATAAGATTCAACCCCAACAATCTCACCACCGTATGATAGGACCTCATCCCAGAACGTATTCATAAATGTAATTCCGTATTTTTCATCCGGATAAAGAACGGCAAATCTTTTCAGACCAAGTTTTTCAGTAGCATAAGATACAATTTTTTTAACCTGCATCTCTGTAGTAAGAAAATTTCTAAAAACAAAATCTCCGATTTCATTTATATTTTCTTTCCCGGAAAGTGATATTACCGGTATGCCCTTCTCCTGAGCTTTAGTAGCTATTGTTTCTACTGTGCCAAGTCCGATCATCGCAGCAACATTCTCATCGGCAAGCTCCTGTACTGCAAGTGCTGCTTTTTCGTCATTTGATTCGGTATCTTTCAATATAACATTTATTGGCGTTATACTTTCCTGAGATGTAAATCTGTTGACAGCAAGCATTATTCCCCGTTCAGCCTTACGTCCATAAATACCGTTTTCACCGCTTATAGGAAGAAGGCAGCCTATAGAATAACGATTATATTGTGATTGGAAATTTATCTCCTCTATAAGGTTCTGCGCACTATAAAATTTTTCGTGACCGGGATATTTTGTAAGCAATATTGAGAGCGCTTTTTTGGCGTCATCATATTTCCTTTCATTAAATTTACTAAGTCCCTGCTGATATAAAAGGGAACCTTTCAAAGTATCATTGTCCAAACGTTCATAAAGAGCCACAATCTCAGTTGGCGAAAGAAAGGCAGCAGCCGTTTCAATTTTTAAAATCAGTTCTTTTCTTTCGATTTCTGTTGCACTTCTATACGCCTTTGAATATGAAAAAACAGCGTCCGGAGGCAACTCCCCGGCAAGGTACGCATCACCGATAATTGTATGTTTCCTCACAATATACGAACCGTATAATCTGTCGTCACTGATCATCCCAGCCTGTTCAATAACATCGTCAAACCTGCCTTCATCATAGTAGGTAGCAAGTATGTTTAAAGTACATTCCGGTACAAAAAGGCTGTCAGGATATTCATTGATCAGCCGTTTGTATGACCGACGAGCATTTTCATAATTATTGCCAACGGAATATATCGCTCCAATTTTCATAAGTGCAGCAGGAGCAAGCGGAGTTTTCGGATATATTGCAAGGTAGTCGTTATACAGTATAAATGCCTGGTCGTATTTTTTTGAGTAAAATTCTTTTTCTGCTCTGGCAAAAAATCTGTCTTCAGGGCCGTTTTTTATCGCGATCCCTTGAATGGCTTTGTTTTGCATGCATGAACATAAGGAAACCATAACAAGCAAAATCATAATGAAACTTTTTAACAATGTTGATTTTTTTTCAAGTTCATAAAATGCAAAATTTCTAACCGGATGAAAACATTGAGTCGCTATGGGGTAACTCTTTATCGCTTCACTTTGTGAAAAATTTGAGTTTAACGAAGACATTCGACAAAAATTGGTGTTTTTCAAAGGTCTCATAATAAGAAAGTTTGATTTCATGTTCACTATCCGGTTAGGTAGTGTCCATCCAGAAATGGCCTTTTTGCCCAATATCTTCGTTATGCTCAAAAAATAATCCTCGGAATATCAAACATATGCCTGTGGTTATTTTTTTCGCATGCCTTGATCTTGAACAAAAATCCTCATTTC